>CAZDYZ010000642.1:0-2291 GCA_964509525.1 uncultured Acidobacteriaceae bacterium | reverse complement strand
CGACGAGTGCGCCTGGATTCCTTACAGCACCGCGGGTGACATTTGGAACAACCGCTATGGCAGCGTGCTGGTGTTCGAGCCCATCGCCATCAAACACAAGATCACCGCACTGCGCCGACTGATGGAGCTGCGGGTCGTCGTGGAGAGCGATAAGTTCCCCTAAAGGTCGGACCTCGCTGGCTGCACGATTAGGCCGGGATCGCCCTGACGAACCACCGTCAAAAGGACACGTTGGAGCTGAGGAAACTCGCTAAGATTGGGAAAGATTTGTCATTCTTTGCTCTTGGGTTTCCAGTCGATGATGTTAACCAATTGCCAGGGATTCTGACGCAGGTTGATGGATAAATTCCCTTCGTTGTCGATACCGAACTGCGCCGCCGGATACAATACCCCCGCGCTCTTGCTCTTATCCTGGTCATTGATATCAATCTCGCCTGCGGTCAGGTCGTACGCCTGAGAACGGGTATTCCTGGCAGCCTCTAGGAAAGCGATCCTGCGGTTGGTAACGAAGCGAATCTTACGACCGGTCGGCGTGGGGACCGACACCACGTAGGCTAGGTCGTAGCCAACCCGGCCGGGTACCTGAATGCGGCCTGACGACTTCATCTTCTCCAGCGCTTTCACCAGCCCTTCATTCGAGCCCGTCTTGAAAGCGTTAACCAAGGTCGCTCTGTCCTCCGGCGTCGAGTACTGGGTGATGATCAACTTGAGGCTGAAAGTACCTCCCATTTGATTGCTGGTGCCACGCGCCGTGGCGTCAATGGTTTCGTTCTGGCCGGTTGCGAGGACTGGCAGCATCAACATTGCCCCGAGAATCACGCAGCCGTGAATCCCGACCGGCTTGAATGGTGTGTTCATCGTCCTCCTCCTAGCGGGTTCTTATACGTCGGTCCGATTGAATAGGAAAACGTTGGCCCACATTCTTTAGTGACGGCTTTCTGTCCAGCCCGTCGAGGCACGAATTAATAAAAGCGTGCCGTGAGTTCCTTACCTGTCAACCAAACAGTATTCGCCGATTTTTTGGCTGCTTCCTGTTTCCGCCGCAGGCGGATACAGATCGACATTCGCACATTCGTACATCCCGTAGTTCTTGGGAAGACGAACCATCACGTAATTCCCCGGTTCGGGAACCGTGCAGTTGGCTGCTCCCTTGTTGCATTGCAGCGCGAAGGATGTCTTTCCTGCGGTTGGAGTCACCTGATGTATGGTGACAATGACCACTCCATTATTCACCTCGCTGCTACGGACGACGATTAGAGACTTTTCCTGCGCGCTCAACTGCACTGCGGTCCAGAAGCAAAGGAAAAGGATTATCTTCCTCATAAGCATGCAAACCTCATTTCAAGATCACTGGTACAGCCGCCGGACAAGACAGGCCAGACACGAGCGGTCACAGCAATGGGACAAGCTGTGCGCCCCCCTCCTGCTGTCGCGGCTGCCTCAGCTTCATGATCTCGCTCCCTCGGGCCACTTGTCTGTGATCGATGACCTACCATCAGGTTCAAGGCATGAGGCCTGAGGAGCGTTCTGCCTCAACAAAGAGACATCCCCGCTTATGGCTTCACATCCCTGCCCGAGATGCGGTCTCCATGCGTTTGCTTCTTCGTTTTTTTGGCGCGAAACCAAGAATCGCGCTCTGAAAGTGAATCACTTTGTCTCCTAAAATCTCCCTGGTAATGACGGCTCCTACCAGACACGGCAGACCGGGTTACGGACCATGGGAGCGTCGGCCATACAACGAAACGCCTTCTGGAACTCCGGCATGTTTGAGACCACGCCGTTGACCCTGAACTTGCCCGGCGAATGAGGATCAATCCCAGCCATCAGGCGGGCATTCTCAGGACGTTGATTCTCGCACCAGATCTGTCCCCACCCTACAAACAGGCGTTGCTCGGGCGTGAAGCCATCGATCTCCTTCTGCGGAGATGAGCTTAGCGCATTCAGCAGCGCCATGTGCGCAATGCGTAATCCACCATTGTCAGCGGTGTTCTCACCCAGTGTGAGATTTCCTTTGAGATGAACCTCATCCACGGCAACGAAGCCATCGTATTCATCGACGAAGCACTGTTCCAGCTTCTCGAACTGGTCACGGTCTTTGAGCGTCCACCAGTTGCGAAGGTTCCCCTGGGCATCGAACTGGCTGCCCGAATCGTCGAAGCCATGGGTGAGTTCGTGCCCAATGACCGCACCGATCGCCCCGAAGTTCACCGCATCGTCTACCTTGGGATCATAAAAGGGTGGCTGAAGAATGCCCGCAGGGAAGTTGATGTTATTCTCCTGCGGGTTGTAGT
>CAZDYZ010000641.1:0-4689 GCA_964509525.1 uncultured Acidobacteriaceae bacterium | reverse complement strand
CACCTCGCCCGCGGCGCCGCCAGCCACCGTAAAATCCTGGCTGGCAAGATGTACCAATCGGCCGTCAACCGTCGCGCATCCGGTGACGACTCCATCGGCCGGCAATTCCTTTTCCGCCATGCCGAAGTAGGTCGAGCGGTGCCTTGCAAACAGACCTATCTCCTGAAAACTTTCATGATCGACCAGCTTTTCGATGCGTTCCCGTGCGCTGAGCTTACCCGCTTCATGCTGCTTCGCTAATCGCTGTTTGCCACCGCCCTGCTCGATCCTGGTTCGCTTCTCGCGAAGCTCGCAGATTCTCTCTTCCATGGTTGCGTTAGCCGGCTTAACTGTTGGTGTAGCCATCGATACCTCCCTCGATCACGTCCCCGTTCCGAAACGCAAGTTCTTGCCCCTCATTCCTTGACCGGCGCCACCGTGACCGTGTGTTGCTTTCCGTTGAGGGTCACGACGTAGTTTACCGCCGATCCCGTTGTAGCATGGCTCGGTCCCTCATCGCGCGGCCCTGTGTCCACCGTTGCAGGTCCCCTGCTGAGGTTCTTCGGGCCTTCCGTTCGAGTCTTGAAAAACTCAGCTGCGCCTTGCGGAAACATGGCGTAGGTCAAAACGTCTTCGTCGGAGCCGGCGAAGCCGGGCAATTCCGCGACTTCGGATCGCCAGCGTTCCCATTCTGGCTGAAGCAGGTCGGCTGCTCGGAAACGGATGGCCGGCTTGTTTGCTCGGGCGGCCGCCATGGTCAGCACTTCGGCATCCTTCTCTCCTGACGCGGTACCGTAATAGCCGAGCATCAAATCGGCAAACTCACTGGTCATCGCCTTGTACCTGCCCCGCAACACGTTGAACACTGCCTGAGTGCCGATGATCTGGCCGGCGGGGGTGACCAGTGCAGGATAGCCCGCTTCTTTGCAAATATCCTGGATTTCTGATAACACCTCTGGCAAGGAGTTGCCTGCGCCTTGTCCGTTCAATTGGCACTCCGTGCTCGAAATCATCGGCGCGGGTATCGGGCCCCTAAAGATCTCGGTCTCCACGCCAACGGATTCATTGAAAAACTCGTGGTAGCGCGGCCGGACCGTAGCAACGTGCTGTTTGACACGTAGGATCCTGTCCATGTCGAGCCTAGAGGCGTAGCCGGTGCCCTCCAGCATCTCTACAAAACTCTCGGTTGGATTGTGGCCGCGACCGAGCGCCAGAGAACTGATCGCAGTGTCCACGATGTCGCACCCAGCCTCGACTGCCTTCATCAGTGACACCATCGTCACACCGGTGGTTGCATGAGTGTGCACGTTCACCAGCGTGTCAGCCCCGCACCTCTGCTTAATGCCTTTGACCAGTTCGTAGGCAGCTTGCGGTTTGAGGAACCCGCCTACGTCCCGAATGCAGATTGAATGGCAGCCAACCTCCTTCATTTGCTGAGCCAACTCCACCAAGTTAGCCGTCGTGTGCATGGGACTCGGGGCATAGCACATTGCGCCTTGCGCATGCTTTCCCAACTTCCGGATGGCCTGAACGCTCGCCTTTAGGTTTCGGACGTCATTGAACGCGTCGTATATCCGGAAGACATCTATGCCGTTTTGCGCGGCTTTCTCGACGAACCGCTCGACAAAAAAGTCGTCAAAGTTGCGCTGCGCGACCAGATTTTGTCCGCGTAATAGCATTTGCAACTTGGTCTTAGGCAGTAGTTTTCGGTAGGTCCGCAGGCGCTCCCACGGGTCTTCATTTAGGGCACGAATGCATGACTCGAATGATGCTCCGCCCCAACACTCCAACGACCAGTAACCCGCGTTATCCAGGTCTTCGCAGAGCGGTGCCACATCCTCCAAAGCCATGCTGGTCTCCAGCAGGCTTTGCTGCGCATCGCGCAGAATCAAGTCGGTTACTTCAACGATCCGTGCCATGACTCGTTCCTTCTGTGACATTTCTGTTTTGCAATGCAACAGTGGCCGTATTTCGTCCGCGAAAGGCGCTATTCACCGCCGCGACCCAGGCCCAAGTTCAAACGCCATCAACCACGACTCAGGAATTCCGGAGAACGCTGGGCATTGGCCTGTCAGGTTGCAACCAGCCAGAGCTTGCAGGGCAATTCGGTCCTGGGATGAGCGATATCCTGGCATTCCACAGGACTCGCCAACTATCACCATTGTCACATGCATAAAGTACATCGTCACTGAAAACTGTCCGCAACCATTTACCTCAACATGTGGACAGCAATAGACCTGCTGTACGCAACAGCGCCCTCAAAATTCACAATGGCGCGACCGGCGGGGACGACGCACGCACCTGCTTATCGCGAGCCAACAGCAACGCCAGCGCGCAAGAACCGAGACGAATTAGAGCGTTATCGGAAATGCCGGTGACGATGACGGGGACTGTAGCACCGACTACCAGCCCCGCGACCTGTGCGTCGGACATATATTCCAGTTGTTTCACCAACATGGTGCCGACCTCAAGGTCCGGTACCACCAGAATGTCGGCCTGCCCGGCGACGGGCGACGCAATGCCCTTCGTTCTTGCCCGGGCTTCGGAGACGGCAACGTCGAATCCAAGCGGCCCTTCCAGCAGGCCACCGGTAATCTGCCCGCGGTCGGCCATCTTGCAGAGCACGGCGGCCTCGAGGGACGACCGCAGTTTTGACGAGACCTCGTCTTGCGCTGACAGGATCGCAACCCTGGGGAACGCCATCCCCAGGCATTGCGCGAGATGGATCGCGTTTTGCACGATATCGCGCTTTTCCTCAAGGGTGGGTGAGATATTTACGGCTGCGTCAGTGAGAAACAAAAGACGCGGGAAGCTGGGTAGCTCCAGGGCTGAAACATGGCTCATGCGCCGCTCGGTCCGCAACCCTGATGGAGAATCGACAACGCTCAAAAGTTCGTCGTCATGCAGGCTGCCCTTCATCAGCGCCTCGACTTTGTGCTGCCGTGCCATTGCGACAGCACGCTCCGCCGCCTGATGGCTGTGCTCTGTAAATTCCATTTCAAACTGGGAGATATCGAGCTTCCCGTATTCCGCGGCAGCCCGTACCTTTGCTTCCGGTCCGACCAGTACCGGGATGATCAGGCCGGCATCGGCCGCCTCAATCGCAGCCAGCAGAAACTTCGCCTGTACCGGGTGGACGACGGCCGTACGAATCGGGTACAGGCCTTTAGTCTGCTGGATAAGTTGGTGGTACTGCCGGCCTTTCTCCAGCAATTTGACCTCGGGCAATGTGACCCGTTCGCGCGTGATCTTTTCCGTCGGCGCCAGTACCTCCGCGGTCCCACTGATCACGATCTCACCGCGCTGGTTTGCCGCCTGGCACTCGAGTGTCACGTGGTGTTTCTTTTCGTCTTTTTCTACGATTTTGACGGCTACGGTAATGGTGTCGCCCACTCCAACTGGTTGGCGGAACCGCAGGGACTGACTGAGATAGATTGTGCCCGGCCCAGGAAGCTGCGTGCCCAGCACGGTCGAGATGAGCGCGCCGCCCCACATGCCGTGAGCAATGATCTTGTGGAACATGTCGCTCTTGGCGAATTCCTCGTCGACGTGAGCCGGGTTCACGTCCCCCGACATGATGGCGAACAGTTCTATGTCTTTGTGTGTCAGAACACGGGTAATGCTGGCAGAGTCACCCACCTTCAGTTCAGAAAACGTCCGGTTTTCGATGCGATCCACGGCGGTGGCAAAACTCATGCTTTCCTCGCAATCAAGCCTGGTTGCATTTATCCGTGCCAGCGTAAAACCACACCGACCGCCAGAGCTCTCTTCTACCAGCCAGCCGATCGGTGAACCACCAACGGGTGATATTCAGGAAGACCGCATGCCGGCCAAGAGCAGACGCTCTGTATGTATCCAGCATGGGTTTTGCGGTTCCCCTACGACCAGCACGGTTGCACTCTCGCCAGGCAAAACCTCAGTCTAGTATTGATAAAAGCCGCGTCCCGACTTGCGGCCGAGCCATCCCGCGTCGACCATTTTGATCAACAGGGGACAAGGTCTGTATTTGGGGTCACCCAGGCCGGACTGCAGCACACGCATGATGTCCAGGCAGACGTCGAGTCCTATGAAATCCGCCAGCGTCAGAGGACCCATGGGGTGCGCCATGCCCAGCCTGAAGACTTCATCGACGGCCTCGGGGGTTGCCACACCTTCCATTACGGCGTACATGGCTTCATTCAGCAGCGGCATGAGGACGCGATTGGAGACGAATCCCGGCGCGTCGTTCACCTGGACGGCAGTTTTCCCCAGCTGATCGGTGAGAGCTTTTACCGTTGCCAGAGTCTCCTTCGAGGTAGCCAATCCGAGGATCACCTCGACCAGTGTCATTATGGGCACAGGGTTAAAGAAGTGCATCCCAATAACTTTGTCGGGACGCCTGGTTGTTGCGGCCAGCTTGGTTATCGAAATGGAGGAAGTGTTGGACGAGAGGATAACTTCGGGCTGGCACATCGCGTCGAGATCTCGAAAGAGGTGAGCTTTGACCTCAAACCGCTCGCTGGCCGCCTCGACGACGAATTGGCAATCCGCTATCTGCTTGCGATCCGTTGTGCCCGTGATGCGTGACAGCGATAGGTCGCGCTGCTCGGACGTCAACTTGTTCTTGGCAACCTCGCGTTCCAGGTTCTTGCTGATGGTCTTCAGACCTCGATCGAGGAAACGCTGCTCCACGTCGAGCAGTACGACTCTATAGCCGACCTTGGCAAAGAC
>CAZDYZ010000640.1:0-2102 GCA_964509525.1 uncultured Acidobacteriaceae bacterium | reverse complement strand
AGACGGCCGCATTTATAAGAACGCTTTCGGCCTCGACCCGCTCGTGGTGAGCGAGACTCTCAAGGAAGTTTCAAAGTGCAAGCGTGCTGGAATTTTGATTAACACTTTCATGCTTGCCTCGGATTATGGCCTGGTCCAGTTCGTGCAGACGGTCACCGAGATGTGCCGTGGCAAAGCTTACTTCACCACACCTTACACGCTTGGCCAGTACCTGTTGATGGACTATATGTCGCGCAAGACCAAGACGGTGCATTGAGGCAAAGAGCACACAGGAACGCGAGGTGGGGGTAGGGAATTGCAGCTACTTGCAAATACACCGGGATTGCTGCCCGCACCACTGGTTGATCTCGCTGTCGCGCCCGGGGGTGCAGGTCGCTTGCTTGCCGCCAGGACAAGTGACGCCGCATCCGGAACAGTAGACGGTCGGACCCACTCGGCAAGACGTCGGCTCCGACTGCATCACATAACTCGGCCCCCCGGTGCGGACCGGCGGAGGTAGCAAGGCGGCAACTGCTTCACCATAAGTACTCTTCAAGTTTTTATTGCACCAATCGAGGGCCTTCCTGGCATCGTCTGCCAGAGCCGCATCACTCGTTGTGTAACGAGGATCAGGACTGTTGACGTTAGCATATCCTTCGAGATAAGCCAGGTAGCGCCCCAGCTGCACGGGATCCTTCTGTGCGTCCTTGAAGCTCCCACAGCTCGACGAAGCAAGAGATTGTGCGTTGACTGGCAGAACTGATGCCATACTGGCATGCAACCACAAGACGAGCACGATGGAAGGGAAGTGCCTCATTTCGTCTCCTAAGACAAGTCCAGCTCATCATGGCAAGCTCGGTTCGATAGACGGTGGAACTGCCGGATTGCTGTTATTTGCAAATGTACCCGGCGTGAGCCGTGCACCACTTATTGATGTTGTTGTCCGGACCTCGGGCCAGCGCTTCGCCTGTTTGCCGCCGGCGCAGGTCACGCTACATCCCGCACAGTGGATCGTCGGACCTACTCGGCATAAGGTTGGATCCTCACTCGCCGGAGCGACCTGGCCTACCCCACGATGCCACACCATTTCCGGACCTTTTTTGACATCGTCGGCAAGGGCCGCGTCGCTGCTGGTTTAACGAGGGTCGGGGCTGCTAGCGTTGGCATACATTTTGCGGATAGGCGAGGAACAGAGTCTGTCGCGCACGATCTTTCTCTGCATCCTTGAAACTGGTACGGCTTGTTGCAGCAACCGATTTGGCGTTTGCCGCCGGAACCATCGTTGTCAAGCCGGCATACAACGAAGACCCAGAGCGAACAAATACACGCGTTTCGCTTAATCTCCCTGAAAGCATGTCCTGGCTGAATAGTTCCGACTCACCTGCATCGGTTGCTAGCGCCCAGCTTCATTGCGCGAGGGCTAGGTGCTGGGATTCAGTGCGGCTTCGTCAGATTTTTTCACCGCAGCTTCCGCCGCCTGGAACCCGATTTTGGAATGCGTGCCATCGCAGAAAGGCTTGTTCACCGACCCGCCACAGCGACACAGGGAAAATGCTGTTTTGCCAGTCAGATCGTAGGCAGTGCCGTTCGAGTCCACCAGTTCGATTGCGCCTTCGGGCGCTTCTACGCGATAAGGTCCATTGGGGCGGCACGTTATCTTGACTTGCGCCATCTATCTCCTCCATGAATGCTTCGGCGCCTCGCGCCGTGCGTCCATTGTAAGCCAGCGGTCGAATTGGAAGCGCCGACGGGTAGACAACGAAACTGAATGTTGGTTCGGATGTGAGCGTCTTGGCGCACGACTTTATTTCCATGACCTTGTCTCCAGCTTGGAGGGACATCGGAAGGTCGACGTGATGTCTCAAGGGCAACAGTGTGGGTTGTTGCGAACACAAGATCGAACAGTTTTCGTGGGGTCCCCTTTCGGAATGAAATCTCAGAGGAGCTCCGTTAGGCCCTTAGGCCCTTAGGCCCTTAGGCCCTTAGGCCCTTAGGCTGAAAACTGGAAAAAATAATTGTCGCCGAAATTCACGCAGCTATCCCCAGTTCGTGAAATACGCCCTGCATTCCTTTGCGAATGGTCTGGTAGTGGATGTCAAGCGCGGTGGGGTTGCGCGGCCGAC
>CAZDYZ010000639.1:0-2312 GCA_964509525.1 uncultured Acidobacteriaceae bacterium | reverse complement strand
GTGGTGTGCCGAAGAAGGTTCTCTCAAACATCAGCAGCCCGGTTACCTTCTCTCCTGACGGAAAGCGTATCGCCTTCATACGCGAGACCTCTCCAGAAGGACCTACCTCCCAGATAGTTGTCGCGAACGTGGACGGCAGCGACATTCATGCGATAGCTACAGGCAAAATCGCCGTTGACTGGTTTGAGGCTCACGGGCCTTCCTGGGCTCCGGACGGCAAGCTGATTGCCGTCGGGAAACGCAGGCTTAACCAATCTGGCTACTACAGTGGTATATCGCTATACGATCTTAACGGCAAAGAGTCTGTTCTCGTCGACAGACTGGCTGGTGAGATCGCCCGGCTTATCTGGCTGACAGACGGCACCGGGCTGGTTTTCTCCGCCACCCCAGCGCTGGGAGTTTCAGGCAATCAGCTCTGGTTCCTAAGCTATCCGGGAGGTCAAGTCTCGCGCATTACTAACGATTTGAACTGGTACGGACAGCTCAGTCTCGGTATCACAGCCGATGGCTCTGCGATCATTACCATCCAGCAGGTCCCCCACTCCAATCTCTGGCTTTCGGCTGGCACGTACGAGGACGCTCGGCAAATCACGCAGGGCGATAACGATGGCTTCAACGCAGTTGACGCCAGCAATGATCGCATCGTATTCAGCTCGGTTTCTACGGGCTCCAATGCAGTGTCGGTTACTGATATGAACGGCTCCTCCGTCGCGACGGTTAGCCCTGCGGGCCAGCTGACGGAAGGTGGCGCCATCTCGCGCGATGGGCGGTACGTCGCCTTTGATGTGCTTAAAGGAGGGAACCTGAACATCTGGATCGCTGACAGCAATGGCAGCAACTTGCATCAGATTACGACCGGGAATGCGGACGAAAAAGCCACGTTCTCGCCGGATGGCCGCTTTGTCTATTACCAGCATTGGTCTGAAGGCAAGGTACATCTCTTCCGGGTCCCGTTCGCGGGAGGGCAACCGGTGCAGGTTGCTAACTTGCAAATGGGTAACCCGTGCGTCTCGCATGGGGGCGACCGCATCCTGGTGCAGTATTACGACGAAAACTCCTCCCAATGGAGAATAGGCATTATTTCGGCCGCAGACGGCAAGTTCCTGCAGCCCGTGGACATATCGCTCACGACCCAGGGATTTCCGATGTTTTCACTAGATGATAAGAGCCTGATATACGGGGAGACCCACAATTCCGTCACCAATCTCTGGAAGAAGCCTGTCAGTGGTGGTGAGGGCACGCAATTCACCCATTTTCCCTCGGAACAGATCTTCAATTCTGCCCTCACTCCCGACGGCAAGCTCGTGATGGCGCGCGGTCACATTCAGTCAGACGCTATCCTGATACGTAACTTCAGGTGAGCTCAGGCTGCGTCACAATTATCGACAGCAGTTCCCGCTTACGTTTTCTGTCAATATCCCATGAAGTCGATCATCGTCCAGCCAGTTATTCTCAGTAATTCAATGTAATCTGATCCTCAGCCCAGCCGAGTTGGTACTAAGAAGGTTCGTGATGGGGCGGGTTGCCGGCAGACGTCACAACTCTCCTGAGCTTGCGTTCCCCGATACCTGGCTCGAAACGCGGGCCACGCCCGCTACGGGCGAGCCGTTTGGAACCCCCCATCAAGCAATCCGACCGACTGGACTTGCGATTCAACGGCGGCGTTTTGCCTTCTTGCCACGTCCGATTTTCAAGAGTGCCTGGCTGTAAGCTGCCACAGTTTCGGGAACAGTCTGGCTATAGACGAACTGCCCATCGCGGCGACATATCATGAGTCCAGCTTCGCTCAGAATCTTAAGATGGTGGGAAACAGTTGCAGGGGTCACGCCGCGCAAAGAGACGATCTCGCCACAGTTCCTGTGGTCGGTCGCCGAGATGGCTTCAAAGATCCTGAGGCGGGTGGCGTCGGCCAAAGCTTTCGATATTTTTTCAATGTCAGAACGCTTCATGAGCAATCTAGAGTGTAACGAAATCATCCGCCTTGTCGCCAGAGAACGCCTTGTTGCTGGGCAAGCGGAGGTCGGCCAACAAACTGCACCTGATTAATTTAATAATCATCTAAACATCTAATTATTGTGAAGGCTCGACAACGGCGCGCGGTGTTCCGTAGCCGGGTCAGGCAAGAAAATTCGGCACATTGGGAGACTGATATGGCGCGGCTGGAAGGAAAAGTAGCGGTGGTGACGGGCGGAAACAGCGGCATCGGATTAGCAACTGCCAAGCGCCTCCAGGAAGAAGGCGCGCGAGTCGCGATCTCGGGTCGAAGCAAGAAGACTCTAGATGAAGCGGTGAGAACGATTGGGAACGGGGTA
>CAZDYZ010000638.1:0-4420 GCA_964509525.1 uncultured Acidobacteriaceae bacterium | reverse complement strand
CGAAGAGATGCTCCCTCTCGTATACACGCCAACTGTCGGGGAGGGTTGTCAGCGCTTCAGCGAGATATGGAGAAAGCCGCGGGGTCTGTTTCTCAGCTATCCCAACAGAGATCGTATCGCTCAGATCCTGAGTTATCCCCGCTACGACGGCGTGAAGTGCATCGTCGTCAGCGATGGTGAACGAATCCTGGGACTCGGTGATCAAGGCGCAGGAGGCATGGGCATCCCAATTGGAAAGATGGCCCTTTACACGGCGCTGGGCGGGATTCACCCCGAGCAGTGTCTCCCGATTCTGCTCGATGTGGGAACCGATAACGAGGAAAGGTTGAAGAGCCCAATCTACATTGGGTGGAGACATCACCGGGTCCGCGGTGAAGACTACGACGCTTTTATAGATTCCTTTGTGAACAGTGTGAAGAACCGCTGGCCGCATGTTCTCTTGCAATGGGAGGACTTTGCCGGTTCGAATGCCGCTCGACTTTTGGCTCGCTACAAGGATCAGCTCTGCACTTTTAATGACGATATTCAAGGCACTGCGGCTGTAGCAACAGCCACGCTGCTGTCTGCGATCAACGTAACCAGTGTGCCTCTAGAGCAACAAAAGATCGCTATATTTGGTTTCGGAACTGCGGGCTTAGGCATCGCCAATCTGTTGACGCACCTCATGCGGGACAAAGGCAGCCCCGCAGAGAAAGCTCGCGATCACTTCTACGCCATCGATCGCTATGGTCTTATTATAGAGAACGGTAAAGACGTGAAGCCCGAGCAACTACCGTACGCGCGCAAAGAACAAGAGGTGCAGGGCTGGAGACAACCGAATGGAGATATCACATTGCTGGATGTGATCCGCAATGCAAAGCCTTCGGTCCTCATCGGAGTCTCAGGTCAGGCGGGAACCTTCACTGAACATACGGTACGCGAAATGGCCAAGAATGTGGTTCGTCCCATCATCTTCCCGCTTTCGAACCCTACCTCACGCAGTGAAGCAACTCCTCGAGACCTGCTGGACTGGACAGAAGGGCGGGCTCTTATCGGCACCGGCAGTCCGTTCGAACCGGTGAATCGTGGCGATCAAAAGGTCCATATCGACCAAACCAATAACTCGTACATATTTCCTGGGCTTGCCCTTGGGATTATCGCCTCCAAAGCCAGGCACGTCACCGATGGGATGATCATGAGTGCAGCCAGGGAATTGGCACGTCTCGCTCCAACACAAAAAGATAAACAGGCTAGCCTTCTTCCGCCACTTTCGCATTCACGTCAACTGAGTCGCTCGATCGCGCAGGCTGTGGGTAGACAGGCGATTCAAGATGGAGAGTCGCCGCTTTTCGGCGAAGATAACCTGAACCGCGAACTCGATGCGAATGTCTGGGAGCCAGTCTACGTGCCGTACCAACGCAAACTGGAATTCCCCGGCAAATGATCGAATCGTTTATTGCAGGCTGCGAAAGCCGCGCCGATCCAGCCGACCCTCTGGAGGGAGGTTCTTACTAGAGACGCTGCGAATCCGGGACCGAGCGGCGAGTCCGTCGGCCCAGAACAACATTTTACAAGTGTTATTCCTGGCCACCCCGTCGAATTCGCGCGGTACACCGTCGGCGAGAAGTGTAGTCATCTTGTTTGTTCTCATTGTACTTACGGGCCCACGTCATACACGACAGACGATGCGTAGGAAACGAGGCCTGATCCTTGAATGTTTGACCTGCGAGCTACAATCCGCTTCTGATGCCTTGGAGGGGCGATATGGCGCTTCACAGCAAAGACAAGGTCCTCTCGAATCTTGACGACCACGTGTTCGGCAACAGCTTCCTGACGACTCCGCTGCCCAAATACAAGGTGCCCCAGGAAGAGAGTGATCCGGCCGCTGCGTACCAACTTGTCCACGATGAACTGTTGCTCGACGGTAACTCGCGGCAGAATGTTGCTACTTTCTGTCAGACTTGGGTGGAACCCGAAATTCGCAAGTTGATGGATGAATGCGTTGATAAGAACATGATCGACAAGGACGAGTACCCCCAAATAGCCGAACTCGAATCGCGATGCGTTCACATGATCGCTGATCTCTGGCATTCTCCCGACGGTGCAAACACGATGGGCTGTTCGACCACTGGATCAAGTGAGGCTGCCATGCTTGGAGGTCTCGCCCTGAAAACTAAATGGCGTGACAAACGACAGCAGGCCGGCAAGGAGGCGAACAAGCCCAACTTGGTTTGCGGACCCGTTCAGATTTGCTGGCACAAGTTTTGCCGTTACTTCGACGTCGAAATGCGACAAATACCCTGTGAGGGCAAGCGGCTCATGTTGAGTCCTGAGGAGGTTATCAAACGCTGCGATGAAAACACAATTGGCGTAGTGCCAACGCTGGGTATCACGTACACCCTACAGTACGAACCAGTGCAAGCTGTTTCTGTTGCGCTCGACGAGCTTGATCAAGAAAGAGGACTCGACATTCCGATTCATGTGGATGCAGCCAGCGGCGGTTTCATCGCCCCTTTTATTCATCCTTCCGTCGTCTGGGATTTTCGGCTACGTCGCGTAAAATCGATCAACGTCTCCGGCCACAAGTACGGACTCGCCCCTCTGGGCTGTGGCTGGGCAATCTGGCGCGACGCACGTGACTTGCCAGAAGAACTGATTTTTAAGGTGAAATATCTGGGCGGTAACATGCCGACTTTTGCTCTCAATTTCTCGCGCCCTGGAGGCCAGATCGCGGCACAGTACTATAACTTTGTTCGCCTTGGGCGTAACGGCTATGCCAAGGTCAACCACTGCTGCGAGGAGGTCGGAATCTGGTTTGCCAAGGAAGTGAAAAAACTTGGCATGTTCGACCTCATCTACGATGGCTACGGTGGCGTTCCGGGCTGCACTTGGACGATCAAGAAAGGCTTGCACCCTGGCTTCACGCTCTACGATCTCTCCGATCGGCTACGGCTGCGTGGATGGCAAGTTCCGGCCTACCCCATGCCTGAGCATTGCACTAATCTAGTCGTCCAGCGCGTGCTGGCACGGCTAGGTTTCAGTCGCGATCTGGCTGGGCTACTGCTTGACGATCTGCAGCGCGCTGTTAGGTATTTCGAAAAACATCCGTCGGAGAAGTCGAATACACACGACGATGCCGGAGGCTATCACCATAACTGAGAAGCGAGTGAGTATCTCATTCCGCCGGGGGCGGTCTCGTTCAAGCCTGCCGTGGCCCGTAGTAGGGCAACACAGGGAAGCATCGTTCATTGCCAGTCGGATATGAGGGGGCTTCTTCTATGGGCTTAACTACATCTCGAGTTTTGTCAGATAGCCTTATCCTGGGGCAATTGCAGGGCAATGATGGCGCTAGGTAGGACTACGAGGCATATCGGGAAGCTGAGGTGCGACGATCCGACGCAGAAAAGGTAAAAAGGGCTCTCTCGCAGCTTAATTAGGTGTCGCTGACCAAGAAACGAAGAGCTTTGGTGCAGAACCGCGGAGTAGCACAGGTAGCTGGCGTGCTCTGGCCAATCTAAGTGTCGCAGGAAGACTTACTTTGCTTAACAACTCTTAACTGTCTAATTTCGCTTCTTCGTGTTCTCATAGGTGACCCGGTTCTCCCCCGGACCTGCTGGATTATGGGACTCCATGGGCGAATTGGTATGAGTAAACGATATCTAAACTGCGTCTATCTATTCTGCTTTTTTTGTCTCCCGGGATTTGCCCAACAGAATGGGCAAGAGGGACTCCCCGAAGCTCGCCCATCTGTCCAATATGGAGCTGCGAATCACCCCGTCACGCTTGATGTATTCGTCGCCGACAAGTCAGGACACGCAGTTAAAGATTTGCAACTAGAAGACTTCACGCTCTTGGACAATAAACGACCGCAGAGGATCATCTCCATTCATGCGGTGGGTGACGCGACCGTAGCAGCCGACCCGCCGGTAGAAGTCATATTGCTGGTTGACGAGGTCAACACTTCATTTACGAACGTAGGGATGGAGCGGCACGAAATAGAAAAGTTTCTAGGTCAACACGGTGGGGAGCTAGTCCGGCCAGTAACGATCGCTTTCCTTTCGGACTCGGGTCCGAGAATCGGGAACGTGCCCTCTCGAGACGGAAAAGAGCTGATTGCAGAGCTCGATCAGAAGGGAAGCCCCCTGCGCATCATTGGCCGAACAAAAGGATTTTACGGTGCCCTCGACCGGCTCCAGTTGTCCCTCCGTGCACTTGGGCAACTTGCCGAGTACGAAGAGACACGACCCGGACGAAAGCTTCTTGTCTGGATCAGTCCGGGTTGGCCCCTTCTTTCCGGCCCGGGAATGCAACTGAGCTCAAAGGATCAGCAGGTGCTGTTTAACTCCATTGTTGGGCTTTCGGACGTGCTGCGACGGGCTCGCATCACTCTTTATAATGTCGATCCGTTGGGGACAACGAATCCGGCTGGAGCTCAAAAGTT
>CAZDYZ010000637.1:0-1730 GCA_964509525.1 uncultured Acidobacteriaceae bacterium | reverse complement strand
CATTTCCATACTAATGCGGACAATGCCGAAGTATTTCTCTTCGAATCTCGTACCACGCAGAATTGAGGATCACGAGTGCCAGCATTGTCAGCATCCCACCCCTTACCATCAAGCTCTTCGTTACAGCAAGTGGGCAGCCTTTCAATACCGGTTCTGGCGAGATGGAGGAGACCTTCACAGCATTCGGAGAAGTGCGATGGGCTGCACACTAGGGTAGCTATTCGCAGCTGCGCATCTTCTACGGTGCTGGTGCCTACGATGAACCAGCAGCATCCATCCCTCTCCGCGTCGCGGCTGTCCTTACAGCAGTTTTCGGACCGAAGCCAGGCAACTGCTCGCATTCATTGGTCCGATTCGCCAGGGCCAACTGGAACGGGAAAGAGGTTACTTGCGGTTAATCTCCAGCTTTGGTGATACCTCCTGCAGCTCTGGCCGACGCTGGACCGAGACGGAGTTCTGTGTCGATCCTCGCACGGGATTACTCCAAATGTTTTCAGAGGTCCCGGAATCTATGCCACATACGAGTGCCGCGATGCTCTGACTTTTGATGGTCGCACCCTGCCGCGCGAGATCACCATCATCGAGGGTAGCAACACTGTGTTGCAAATTCACCTCGATGGCTTACGGCGAGACGCCAATCGAATTGACGACCCGCGACTCCCGGGTAGCCATTCGGCGCCATGGAGGTCCGCCCAAAAATGGGGGCAAGTCTATTCTTCGCAATTAGCGGCAAAGCACGGTCTAACGTGCCGATTCAGCGAGTGCACGGCTTCCTGGGGACCGAGGTGAGTCATCGTGACTCTCAGCGAGCGAGGGGCTCCTCGGCAATAATTTCCAATTGGGGGGAAATTCTGCCCCACAATCACTCACTGTGGACTGCTAGCTTGGTGAGCTTCAGGAATTTGCAGTCCCAACAACTTGGAACCAAACGTGCATTCGTTTCGGTGAAAGTGGGCCTATGGCGTTCTGTTGGAGGCGTTATGGAGTACTCTTACTATGCGTCACGGGTATTGGCCTCAAAACCCGTCGCCGCTTCTGCCGCCATCATCGTGCTGGGTGGAGCCATCGGTGGCTATGTAGTCATCCAACGCCACATTGCTCAGAACCTGGCGGCGCAAAAAGCGCAAAATGAGCAAATTACAGCGGCGCTTAACGCGACCCGCAACGATCTAAACGACCTTACAGCCGCGGTGAATATGCTGGCGTCGCGCAGCGAAATACAGGCCCGTCAGCCAACCCCTCCCAGTGAAGTTGCAACCATCCGGCGTGCAGCGACACCTCATCGGCCCACCGAAGATCCATATTTTAGGAAACTGCAATCGCAAGTCGACGCACAGGGAAAGGAGATTCAGGAGACCCGCAACGACCTGGCAAGCACACGCATCGCCCTCACCAGCACGCGCACGGAACTGACGGGATCGATTGCGCATACCCATGACGAACTCGTGTTACTGCAGAAGAGGGGGGAGCGAACCTATTACGAGTTTGACATCCAGAAATCCAAGCAGTTTCAAAAGGAAGGACCGGTTGGGATCAGCCTGAGGAAAGCCAATACCAAGCACCAGTATGCCGATCTGCAGGTTATGGTGGAGGATCAAAACCTCTCCGAGCAACATGTCAATCTCTACCAACCGGTAATGTTCTACAAACCCGATAGCGCGCGGCCCGTTGAGGTGGTGATCAACAATATCAGCAAGAACCACATCCACGGATACGTAAGCGAACCAAAG
>CAZDYZ010000636.1:0-4219 GCA_964509525.1 uncultured Acidobacteriaceae bacterium | reverse complement strand
GACCTGGTTATCGCAGGACGGGAGCGGGATATGGCGTGTGATGTTGTACCGGCAGAAGAATGGGAATCCGGTATATGTAGCTATCCCGGCTTACGTGGCCGAGGCGGTGCTGGCAGTTCCAGCCATGAGCGAGAACTACTTCTTCTGGAGCGGGAACGGCAAGCCCGACTCGGCGGTGCGTGCCTGGCGGCGCAGCCTGCAGCGTGTGTACCTGGCGGCGAAGCTGCAGCGCAACGGCAAGCAGCTGCGAGCGCACACGCACATGTTGCGTCACATGTTCGCGATAGAAAAACTCAATGCGGGCGCGTCGTTGGAAGATGTTTCGCTGCTGCTGGCGCATCACAGCATCAAGATCACCGAGCGACATTACTTGAAATTCGATCAGCGTCGGCAGGAGCGTCTAACCCGAGCTGCGATGGTGGATTTCGAGCCAGGGCCGACGCTGCAACCTAGGCAAGAAAGAGACCGGATCCTGGAAATGTCGATAGGGAATGCACAGTGTTCAGCTGATTAATCGTGGTCAGTCCCTCTAAAGGGCTGCTTGATCAGTTGAGTTTCGGGGCGAAGCATCGCCCCGCCAAGATGCTTCCTTTTGTTTGTTTTTGCGCATGATGATCCGACCGAGGACGCCGGAGTGCAATCTGTGGGTCACAACGAAGTCCCTGTGACCCACATACGCAAGGTGGTGTTGCAGCAGCTCCAAGCCGCAACCGTTTTCTTGGCGCAATCACGCATCCAAATCCGGTGCAGCGTCGAAGACACGCAACCATCCAGAAAGTAATGACTTGTTGAAGAGGTGGCCATCAACCGAAGTGTTGCGCGCAGCGACCGAAATCAGGGAGTGTTAAGATTCTGGGTATCGGCTGCCCATAAGAGGACAGACATGAAATTACAAATCATCGTCGTCTGGTTGGTCGTTCTGGGGACCTTGCCAGGTTCTGCTGCACAGGACTGGTCATCGTGGATGACGTCTCGTCGTTATTGGATCACGTCCGGTAATAATAATAAAGACGTGCAGTATCGGTGGCGGGCCAGCACTGCAGGGGGAAACGAGGAGTGTCAGGTACAACTGCGAGACCTGAAGCGGCAGCCAAACCAGACTACGGTTGTAAGCGTGCGCATCGATTATCAACATCGCGACGCCGAATCGACGAGGGACGTCGTCACTATCACGGACATCAAAGGTGAGAACCAGGGAGACACAACCGTGTACCCTTGTACGTCGGTCGGTGAGGTTCAGTTGACAGACTTTGTTCGGTGAGGTCGCTTGGGGGCTTAGGGTGGTGTCTCAGAAGTTAAGCTTTGACCGCAGCCTTTTCCATCTATCGCATCGTCTTCCGCTCATAGTTCGGTTCCCAACGTGCGACGCTTTCCCGCTGGCTCGCTACGCACCACCAGCGGCGCTAGCTGAAGAGACTCATGGCTCTTTCTCGTCATTGCAAAGCTCGTGGACGAAGCGAATCAGCGACCCACCACTTTCGTCGATGGTTTTGGCACGCGCAATCAGCCCCAATTCGGAGTTTCGGACGGATCGTTGCCCCTCCGCCCTACCTCGTAGGCTACGTGCGATGGGACGCACGGTCTGATCAGGGACTGACGCGGACATCTCTGGGCCCTTGGCTACGACTCATATACTGCCATCCAGTATATCGCGGCATGGCACATTGCAGCAGATGGGGACGCTCTTAGGCCAATTTCCATCCTTTGAAAGCAGTCGCCGCGAGTCACAAACTGCTCATTCTCGATTTTGGCGAGGCACAAGCCCTCCCGGCCGACGGCTAATGGATGTCAGTCGGCTCGATCAGCAGACTGGGCTCCTCCTGAGGGAGTCAGTGGCGTTGTCCACAAGCAATGACCATTCACCAGTGCTAACTCACATTCCTAGTGACTCGGTTGAAACTGAGTTGCTAGCCTCACGGTCCCTCGGTTGCCTCGTCGCGACAAATGTGACGGCGAGCGCCGCCAGCGCCGAGCCTACTCCCATCGCTAGAAGCCCCAGACGCCAGGCATGGGCGTAATGAAAACCACCCCCCAGATCGAGCACCGCTCCCACGGCCAGCGGTCCGATTCCTGCGCCCAGAAAGCCGACCAGCGCGTACAGCGCCAGCGTGATGCCCTGCTCCCCAGCCAGCGCAACCGCAACCGCGCCAGCCGTGAGCGCGCCCGAGTCAGCAGCAATCGCGATGTTGTACAGGAACAGCGTCACGATAGCGACGGCGAACGAGCGGGTAACGCACATGACGCTGAGTACGCAGGCGGCGACGCTGGCAACTTCGACACGGCGAATAAAACGGTTCCGGCCTTGCAGGTTGGCTGATTCCGCCCCGAGAATGCTGGCGGGTACGCCAATCAGCACGATGGCCATCGACCATCGCGAAACCGTCTGGCCCGGACTGCGGCTGTGCACCTGGTGCCACGAGAACAGCAGATACGTCGGCAGCCACGACCGGAACGCAAACATCTCCCAGCAATGCCCGCCATAGGCGAGGACGTACGCGATCGCCGGCTGATTACGCAGCACCGGCCTGAAATCCAGCGGATGCCGAACCGACGAGACGCTCAGGTCGGCGCATACAGGAACGCCGGCAGTCGCAATCAACGCCAACCCCGCAGCCAGCACGAAGCCTGCACTGCCGGCAACGAACGCCGATGGCCAGCCGTAAGATCCTGCGAGCCATCCGCTGAGGAGAAACGACAGGCTGGTACCCACGGCGAAAGCCGTGGTGTAGTAAGGAACGGCACGAATTCGGGTTCGCCCGGAGAGCCGTGACGTGATCAGCCGCAGACCGGGCATGTAGGAACCGCCGGTTGCCAGCCCCGCGAGCCCATGCAGGGCGAAGGCGCTCCAGAAACCGTGGGCAAGAAATGCGAAGCTAACGCCCGCAGCCGCACCGATCGAGCAACTAATGATGTAAATGAGGCGCGAATCGACCCGGTCGGTCAGGGCAACCAGTAGCGGCACGCCCACGGTGTACCCAAAGAAGTAGGCGCTGCTGATCCAGCCGGCACTGGTTGCCGTGAGATGCCATAGGCTCGCCAGCCGCACCAGCGTCGTGGCGAAGGCCGCGGAGCCGAGCATCGAGCATATCTGCGCCAGGACAAGAAGGCCGGCCAGGCGTGCCGTCTGGGCAGGATGTGCGCTGCCTCCACCGAGGCCCGAGCTGGCAGAGGGTTCGTTCGGCACAGCGGCATCGACTAGTTTGCTGGTCACTCCTGATGATGGTAGCCCTTGCGTCCGCCTCACGCCACATCACCTGCTGCGACACCCAAACCGTCCATCTTGGATAAAACATCCCGGCCTGGGGCTCATCGTCGCATCCAATTGTCTACTGTCCCTAAACCGCCGTGAGCGCATCACAATTCAACCTTGAAAGACCGTCTCGAAGAATCGAAATCGAAAAATGAGTCATGGGCTCCTCGCAACAATGCGACTCCTGAAGCCATCGCCACCCTAGAAGCGTTAGATCGCATCGGGCTCAGGGCGGAAGCCGTAAGCTCCGGCCAGCAGATAGCGCTCGCCGTTGATGCCCACCGGTGCTACAGTGACAATAAAGTATGCAACAAGGATTCTGAGTTTGGCTCTGGACGGCATAACTCGCTTTCCGCCAAACGCGGTCGCGTTCAAGATTGCGGTTGCGCTTGCTGTCGGCATGCTGGTGGGCTTCGAGCGCGAGTCCGCCAGCAAGGATGTTGGGATACGAACATTCGGCCTCACAGCGTTGCTCGGTGCCATAGCAGTTCTGATTTCCCCTACATACGGCCTCATTACTATGGCGGGCGTCATCGTCCTCGTGGCATCACTCAACGCCCGCAGTATTCTGGCTAACCAATCTCTTGAAATCACCACATCCGCCGCGCTGCTCGTCACCTACTTGCTTGGAGTACTGATCGGATTGGGCCATAACTTCACGCCAGTGGCCGCCGCCATCTTAATGACTCTGCTGCTGGCATGGAAGCTGGAGCTGCACAGGTTTGCTGGCGGCGTCACCTTTGATGAGTTGCGTAGTGCAGTACTTCTCGGCCTCATCGGACTGGTGATCTATCCCATTCTGCCCGACCGCTTCGTTGATCGGTGGCAACTCATCAACCTGCGTCAAGCGTGGATTACGGTCGTCGTAATCGCGGGCGTAGCGTTCCTCAACTATGTTCTGCTGCGGCTTTACGGTCATCGTGGCCTGTTCTGGACTGCGGTTCTTGGGGGCCTGGTAAATAATCGGGC
>CAZDYZ010000635.1:0-4579 GCA_964509525.1 uncultured Acidobacteriaceae bacterium | reverse complement strand
CCCCATTCTTTGGCGCGCTCGCCTTTCACTCCATCGGGATTGGTGCAGAACATGTCCGCCAGATCGCGGCGAACTTTGCGTTTTTCCACCACCCGAGTCAGTCCCCCCGTGCCCGGCAGTACCCCGAGCAGCGGAACCTCGGGTAGGCTGATGGCGCTCGAGCGGTCGTCGATCAGCAGAATCTCATCGCAGGCCAGCGCAAGTTCGTACCCACCGCCAGCCGTAGTGCCGTTCAGCGCGGCGAGGAACTTCAGACCATCGTAGTGACTGGAATCCTCCATGCCGTTGCGGGTTTCGTTGGTAAATTTGCAGAAGTTTACCTTCCAGGCGTGGCTTGACGCACCCAGCATGTAGATGTTGGCGCCGGCGCAGAACATGCGCTCCCGCGCGCTGGTGAGAACCACGCATGCCACTTCAGGATGCTCGAAGCGAATGCGCTGCAGGATGTCGTGCAGCTCAAGGTCAACTCCCAGGTCGTATGAGTTGAGCTTGAGCTTGTAGCCCGGCTTCAGGCCGCAATCTTCGTTAACGTCCATGGCCAGCGTCGCCACACGACCGTCAAGGGCAAGTCGCCAGTGACGCCGGTCCTCCGGGACCACGTCAAACGTGACCAGTTCCTTCTCATTTACAGTTAACATGCAGGTTGATTTCTCCTCACGGCAGCGGCTGGGTCAGCGCGCGGCAAACCCCACGTAGATAAATGCATTATACTGCAGTTTTTCTAATCAGTGCACAGGAAATATGGTGCAGCTCAGGCAGCTCAAAGCACATTTCTTGCTCTTCATCACGGCCTCCTTCCCCTGTCCGCGCAAGGGAAATACTTGTCCTATAAGTTCGAAGCGTCCGAAACACTCCCACGTCGGGCCATTAGACCTAAGTCCGAGCTGGGCTCGCCCGGCGGACAATGCTCGAAGACCGAATGAATGTGGAGCACGAGATGCTGGTCGGCTGGCTAGCTTTCTCTTATTGCTTTTTCCAGCATTTCCAGACTTTCCTCCACCGAGCGACCGTTGGTATTGATGACTGTCTCCGCCTTGCGATAGAGCGGTTCGCGCACATCCAGGATTCGCCGCAAGTCTGACATGGACTCACGGCTGTCAGCCATGGGACGCATGTCGCCCTGGGCTATGACCCGCTGCATGTGCTCCTCCGGCGTAGCCCGGAGCCAGACGGTGAAGCACATCGTAAGCAACCGCTCGAACGTAGAGGGCTCTGATACCAGGCTACCGCCGGTGGCCAGGACAAACCGTGGGTAGCGTTCGATCACATGATCGAGGCAGCGCCGCTCCAGCCGGCGAAATCCGCTCTGCCCATAGAGATCGAAGATTACGCTTAGACTGACACCACTCTCCTGCTCGATCAAGCGGTCAAGTTCAAGGAATGGCACTTCCAGACGATCAGCCAGCATGGCGCCCAGCGTTGATTTTCCCGCCCCGCGCAAGCCAATCAACGCTATGCGTCCGCGCCACGCTTTCAGATCCACTTCTCCGAAGTGCTGCACGAGCAAGCGGCGTGCCTCAACCAACTCCGCTGCCGGTAATCGCCGCAGGAACTCCGTGGTGTGGACCAAGTCTACCGGCGGCTCGGGGCCAGCCAGCACTAGTGCTTCCAACGGGATGTCGAGCGCGCGTGCCAGTTGTCGCAGCCGAAGAATGGAGATGTTGCCCTGCCCGGATTCGATTTGTGCGAGATAGCGTTCCGAGACCTCCGAATCGCGCGCCAGGATCTTGCGGGTCATCCCGCGGCGCGCGCGAGCCTCGCGCACCCTCTCTCCCAAGAGCCGGAGGTAGTCAGATTCAGAGGTCAGATCGTGACTGGGATAAGCACTAGAGGTCAAATGACTCTCTGCAACATTATTCCCCTCTACATGCACTGTGTCCCGCTTTCGACTCACCGTGATGCATTATACTTCCATAGCCGCACGTATAATAGTGCCTAAGGCGGGGGAACGTAACAACATGGGGGTTGCCATCACTATCCTGGTCGGAACCATGACTGGGACCGCTGAGATGGTGGCACAGGAGGTTCAGCAGGCCTTGGAAGCAGCCGGACATCGGGCGACAATCCGGATGATGGACGGCCTTGCAGCCAATGTCTTTCACAGCGGCGGCACATTCTTGATTTGCACTTCAACCTACGGAGCGGGTGATGTGCCGGACAATGCCCAATCCCTGGTCAACAGTCTGGAGTCAGAGAAACCAAGCCTCGCGGGCGTCACTTACGGTGTGATTGCCCTCGGTGACCGGACCTATAAGGATACGTTTTGCCATGGCGGAATCCGCTTTGACAAACTGCTCACCGAACTCGGGGCCAGGCGGGCGGGAGAAATCCTCACCCACGATGCCAGTTCAGGAACGCTACCCGAGGAGCTGGCTGGGCAATGGGTGTTGCTCTGGGTGGAGCAGCACCTCGCGTCGTCATCAGAGAGTGCATAACTATGGCAATGGTGGGTAATCACATAGCATCCGATGCCAAGATGCTTCACAGCTATCTTGGCGGTAGGTGGCAGACCGGCACGGAACCTGCAGTGCCTCTGGTTAACCCATGCGATGGCACGGTGCTAGCCTGGGCGAGCTCGAAGGGCCTCGATCTGAAGACGGCGCTGGACTATTCCCGCAAGGTGGGATCTCCAGAGCTGCGCAAGTTGAGCTATCGGCAACGCGCGGACCTGCTGGGAAAAATTGCCGACCTGCTTGCAACCCGGCGCGACGAATGGCACCAAATTGCCCGCAAGAATTCTGGTAATACCAGAGCTGACGCCACCATTGATGTGGACGGTTCGATCGGAACCCTGAAATACTTCGCCAAAGCCGGAGGGAAGCTGGGCGACACGCGAATGCTTCGTGATGGCTCTTCCACACGTCTAACGCGAGAAGAGAATTTCCAAGGCTTGCACGTCGGGGTACCGCTTAATGGAGTCGCAGTCCACATCAACGCCTTCAACTTCCCCGCTTGGGGTTTGTGGGAGAAGGCAGCGGTCAGCCTGCTGGCTGGCGTGCCCGTGCTCTCCAAGCCGGCGACAGCCACCGCCTGGTTAGCGGAACAGATGGTCAGCGCAGTGATTGAAGCCGGAATTCTTCCGCCGGGCAGCCTCTCGATTCTGTGCGGCTCGCCAAACGATTTGCTCAGTCACCTTCAGCTGGGGGATATTGTCGCATTCACGGGATCGGCTGAAACCGGTACCGGAATTCGCTACCACCCGCGAATTCGCGAGCAGGGCGTGCGCGTGAATATTGAGGCCGATAGCCTGAATGCTGCGCTACTAGGGCCGGATGCAGCGCCCGGATCTCTCGCATTCAATTTCTTCGTGCGTGAAGTGGTGCGTGAGATGACCTCCAAAACCGGCCAGAAATGCACAGCGATCCGACGGGCACTGGTTCCCGTCGAACATGCGGCAGCTGTGGCGGAGGCCATCGCAGCTGGGCTCAGCAGCATTGTGGTTGGCAATCCTGCGAACCCCGCGGTGACCATGGGGCCGGTGGTAAATATGACGCAGCGGAAGATTGTAGAGGAGGGCATTCGCAGCTTTAGCCGGGAGGCGCAGGTTGTGTATTCACCTGGGTTTATTGCGCCCCTGGATGCGAGCGCCGATCAGGGCGCGTTTGTCCCTCCAACGCTTCTGAAACTTAGTGACAACGTAGATGGCCAGGTCGTTCACCAGAGGGAAGTCTTTGGACCATTGGCAACCGTCATCCCATATCGGGGTGAGCAGGATGCGTTCCGGATCGCACAGCGCGGAGGGGGATCACTGGCAGCGTCGGTCTTCAGCAACGACGCGGATTTTCTCGCCGGGGCGGCGACGACTCTGGGCGCAGGTCACGGGCGCGTCCTGCTGGTTGACCCTTCCGTCGGTGACAGCCACACCGGGCACGGGATCGTATTGCCCTCTTGCATACATGGTGGGCCAGGACGCGCGGGCGGCGGTGAAGAACTCGGCGGACTACAAGGGCTGTGGTTCTATCACCAACGAGTTACTCTGCAGGGCTCAGCAGCAACCATTTCTTCGCTCCAGTTACAGACGGCAGACCCATCGGCGGAATAGAGGTTGCAGGCAGATCAACAACGCGGCGAAGTTCTGGCGAATGACCGGCGGCTAGAGACGTTGTGGATCAAGCCGAAGCAAGTGACGCGGCCAACGATCGTCATGTTGCACGAGGGACTGGGTTCGGTCGCCCTATGGAAGCACTTCCCACAGCACCTGGCAGCCAATACAGGGTGTGGCGTACTCGCCTACTCGCGCTATGGGCACGGCAGCTCTGACAGGTTGATGGAGAAGCGACCGGTCCAGTTCATGCATCACGAAGGCGAGGTTGTGCTGCCGGAGCTGCTCGACAAGCTGGGCATAGCGCGGCCAATCCTGCTGGGCCACAGCGATGGCGGGTCCATTGCCCTGATTTTTGCCGGAAAATACCCCCGCCGACCGCGGGCACTGATTCTGGAAGCACCTCATGTCTTTGTGGAGGATCTGAGCGTCACCAGTATCACCCAGGCGAAGTTGAACTATCAGGCCACCGGGCTGCAACGCAAACTGGAGCGCTATCACGATCACGCGGACGCGACGTTTTGGGGATGGAATGAC
>CAZDYZ010000634.1:0-6147 GCA_964509525.1 uncultured Acidobacteriaceae bacterium | reverse complement strand
TGGCGTCCTCCAGCACGATCTGCGCCAGGATCAGGCGTGTCAGATCCTCGCCGCTGGCAGCATCGAGCACCCGTACGTCGTAACCGTCCCGCACCAACTGGGCTACCTGTTCCTGGTTGATGTATTGGCTGGTTAACGTGTTATAGAGCCGCCGGTTTTCGTACTTCTTGATGATAAGTGGTTGAGAAATATTCTTTTTCATTTTGCTCTTGACACGGGCGCTGAGAAGAGCCATACTTGGTCATGTTGCAGTGCAGCATAAATTGCAACATGGAAGCCACAACCAGTTCTTAAAGGAGCAGATCATGCCCAATATCTCCAAGTCAAGCAAGAAGGCTGCGCCAAAGGCTGCAGCCGCAAAACCTGATTTCGTGGATGCCGTGACTCCACTTTACCGCAACGGGGTTGAACGTGTTGCCGAGTGGCAAAAGAAGTCTCTGGATATCGCCGCGGAACAGACCTCCGGTTGGATCGACGCCTGGAAAAAGGCATTCAGTTACCTCCCGGTGGCGCCCCCCGCGTTTGTCTTCGACGTTGCCAGCCAAGCCCTACAAACGGCGGTGGAGACCCAGAAGGGCGCAGTTGACCTGGTGGTCGAACAAGTCAAGTCGGTCTCCGATATTACCCAAGCGCGCGCTCAAGCATATTCGGAGATTTTCGAAGGCCTGACCGGCACCTTCCAGAAGTCGATTGAGCGTTCGCTGGAAGCTCAAAAAGAGGTGTTGGAATTCGCTGCAGAGCGGAACAAGGCCGTTTTTGAGAGCACCAAGAAACAGCTCGGCGCATCTGCCGGACCAGCCACAGCGATCGTTGATACCTTCCAACGCGGAGCCGACGCTGTGATCGAAGCCCAGAAGTCGGTTCTGAATATCGCTGCCCAGCCGTTTATGGCCGCAGCCAAGAACTGAGTAGCTTCGGACTGGGAAGGGAGGCAGTCGCGAAGGATGCGGCCGGTGCAAAAAAAGGCACCGCACAGAGTATCCTCGTGGCTGCCTCCAGGTGTATTGTCATGCATGAGGATGTCGCAAATGGGTGACGAGCCAACCAAAGATGGAAAGCGGTTTGATCCCCTGGAGCCTTGGCGAGGAGTGCGTGACGTTTATCTGGATGCTTGGGCAAAAACCATGGTGGACATGGTCAACAGCGACGCCTACGCACAAGCCACTGGAACCATGCTGGACACCTACCTAACGGTTTCTACTCCCTTCCGCGAAGCCATCGAAAAGGCGATGCTTAAGACGCTTGAACAATTGGCTATGCCTTCCCGGGCCGATGTTGTGTCGATTGCCGAGCGCATGACGAACATCGAGATGCGGCTGGACGACATGGAAGCCAAACTGGACATTGTTCAGCGACTGCTTACGCCATCCAGCGTACCGCCGCGTGCCGGAGCGGGACGCTCCTCCCGGCAGAACAAGAAGAGGGCCCAGCCGAAACCAGCCAAGAGAGGGAGAAGGTAGGATGGCAGAAGCTCCGGTTATCGCGGACCCGTTTACCGATGCAGCAAACCGGCTGACTACGCTCACCAAGGTGATGACCACCCGAGCTGCTATTGCCCAGACACCGAAAGAGCTGGTCTGGACGCTCAACAAAGCAAAGCTCTACCGTTACGTTCCGGTACTTCCGAAGGAGAAGCGCCATCCGGTTCCGCTGCTGCTGGTTTTTGCTCTCATGAACCGGCCCTACATCCTTGATCTTCGTCCCGGTCACAGCTTTGTCGAATACATGGTCAGCAACGGGTACGATCTGTACCTGCTGGATTGGGGAGCTCCCGGACCGGAAGACAAGCACCTTAAGTTTGACGACTACACGCTGGATTACATACCCCGGGCAGTTCGCAAGCTGAAGGCAATCTCCGAGTCAGAGGAATTCAGCCTCCTGGGATGGTGCATTGGAGCGATTCTCGCCACCATCTACGCGGCTCTGCGCGGCGATGACGGTCTGCGCAACCTTATTCTGCTGACAGCGCCTCTGGATTTTTCCCACAAGCAGGACCTGACCTTTGCGCGCTGGACTGACGAACGCTATTTCAACGTTGACAAGGTACTTGCGGCTTTCGGCAACATGCCCGGGGAGATGATCGATTACGGAGCTAAAGCGCTCAAGCCGGTGGAAAACTATGTGGGGAACTATGTGAAACTTTGGGACAACCTGGACGATCCCCGCATGGTGGATGCTTGGCACGCGATGAATACCTGGGTGACCGACAACGTGCCCCTGGCAGGAGGTGCTTTTCGCCAACTGATCGTCGATCTCTACCGTAATGACCGGTTGATGCGAGGCGAGCTTGTCATTCGGGGGGAATGCGTGGACCTCGCTCGCATTCACGCCAATCTGCTGACGGTGATAGCTGAGGGCGATCATATTACGCCGCCGTGTCAGTCTGAGCCGATCATGTCAAAGGTCAGCAGTAGAGACAAAGAGCTTTTCCGCATTGCCGGTGGGCACATCGGAATCATGGCAGGAAGCGGAGCCAGCAAGCACACATGGCCACACATCAATGGGTGGCTGGCCCCTCGCTCCGGATAAGTGCTGGCCGCCGGCAGATTCCAGTAAGGGCAACAGGGTAACCAACCCCAGCGCTGGGGTTGCGAAGATCGCTCCAGCCGGTCCAACGCTTCACATGTGGTATCCGCCGTTCACGTTCAACTCCTGCCCGGTGATATAGTCGCCATCTGCAGCAAGAAAGGCGGCCGCCTTAGCGATTTCCTCTGGCGCGGCAAACCGGCCCAAAGGAATCTTGGCCTTGATCTGCGCTGCAATCTCCTCCGGAATGGCATCTACCATCTCCGTTGAAGTGAATCCGGGGGCGATGGCATTGGCCGTGATGTTGAATTTGGCCATCTCCAGCGCCAGGGTTTTCGTGAAAGCGATGATACCGCCCTTGCTGGCGGAATAATTCGCCTGACCGAATGCGCCCATCTGCCCGACCACCGAGCTGATATTGATGATCCGCCCAAACCTCTGATTGATCATGGCCGGAACAGCCGCGCTGGTGCAGTAAAACGTACCATTCAGGTTGACATTGATTACCGCCGCCCAGTCATCCTCGGTCATTTTGCGCATGGTTCGATCGCGTGTAATACCGGCATTGTTCACCAGAATGTCAAGCCGCTGCCACTTGTCAAGCACGTCTTTGACGATGCGAGCAGCCTCTCCTTTCCTGGCTACGTCGCCCTGGACCAGTATGCACTCGCTACCCAGTTGGCGGATTTCCTCGGCCGCGCTCTCGGCCTGCTTGGCATCAGCGCGAAAGTTCAGCGCTACCTTCGCCCCACGGCGCGCGAGCTCAAGTGCAATGGCGCGCCCAATGCCTCGCGACGCCCCGGTCACCAGTGCGACCTTATCAGCGAGGGAAGTCGGCTGGTAATTTCCATCTGCGTTTGCCATCTCGTGACTCCTGTCTCTAGAATTGCAGCTCACAATCGCGGGATCGACCCGCATGACCACATAGCCTCCCACTGCGCCGGCCCCAAAGCCGGGTGCGAAGATCCGCATAGGACGATCAATCTTGCCCTCGCGCACGGCGTCATGCACGGCCATCAGAATACTGGCGGAAGAAGTGTTACCAACCTGCTCGATGTTAAAGAAGATTCGGTCCCCTGGGATCCCAGCCTCCTCGGACAAGGTAAGCACCATGTTCTTGTTGGCCTGGTGCGGAACAACCAGCTCAATTGCGTCGATGAGCGAGCCACCGCCGTTGGGGTTGGGGAGCTGCGTCAGCTCGCCCATCATTTCCTTCAGATAGCGAGTTACTAAGGCCTTCACTTCCGGCCCGTACACTGTAATGTTGTTATCGAACTCCGGGTTGGGCCAGATGATGGAATTTACCTCCGACCAGGGCCCGCTAGCATAGGTCTGGAAGAACTCGATATCAGAAGGAGTTGCTTCCGGCGCGGGCGCCACCACCACCGCCGCAGCGCCATCACCGAAGATCATGCGCGAGGTGCGAACCGTTCCGATCTTGTCGGAGAACTTTTCCGCACAGACCAATAGCACTGGCCGTTCAATCTCTTGCAGCAGGCGAACGGCTTCGGCAAGGCCGTAAGGCATGCCGGCGCAAGCGGCGACGATGTCGCACGAAGAATGCGTCTGCATAAGACCGAGCTCACCTGAAACCCAGGTGGCTATCGATGGAATGAGCTTTGTGCTGGTACAGGTGCAAAACAGAACGGCACCAATCTCCGCCGGCCGGCGGCCCGACTTCCGCAAGGCCTTTTTGGCTGCCAGCAGCGCCATGTCCTCCAGTGGCAACTGAGTGTACTGCCGCTGCTCGATGCCGGTCTTCTCGGCGATTTCTGCCTCGGTCATGCGCGACCAGCAGTAGGCGTGGTTGCGAATGAGGTCTGCGTTGCTGCAGGTCACCTCGCCTTCCTGGACGGCAATGGCCTCAAAATGTGGAAGAACTCGGAACCGTTTGCTTACCTCTACTGGAGGATACGGCCTGATGGGCTGACTAAGGGCTAGAGTATCGGGTCGGAGCATCCGATTCGGGCGAACCCGCGGTCCCCAATCTTCATCCCGCCTTACCCGCTGAATGAAACGAAGGACCTCCTCGCTCCGGGGATAAAATGCGACCACATAGTCGTCGTCCTGCAGCTTACCGATTTCAGTCTGCGTGGTGCTGGATGGGTCCCACGGATATTGGTTGTGCAGAATCATGCACTGCCGCATCAAGGCCTCCATCTCAGGCACAGGATGCAGGCAGTTGACTACATCATCGAACGTATAGCGCAAGTAATCAGGATCGTACGTCAGCAACTGGCGGGTACGATTCCCAGGGTCGGACAGCGCCTCGGCCACACTCGGGCGGATTGGCCGCAGCTCTCCCCCGGCGCTGATCGCATTTTTAAAAACCTTGAGCAGAATGGCGAAACTGCGGTCTTCCAGCTCTTCGTCCCACGACGGCGGCAAACCCTGGTAGCCCGCCTCGATCGCGGTGGTGATTGCGGAGGTGTTCCGTGGTTTGTACACCGGCAGAAAAACTTCGTCGCTCTGCCGCGGAAGATCTCTCCAGCGGAGGGGACGTTTGTCATACATTGTCAGGGTGTAGCGGTTTACCCAAAAACGGTTCAACACCATGTCACGGCAAAGTTCGTAACGGCTCTTGTATTCCCCCGCTCCCAGACGCGCCACGATTTCCATATCCGTCGGAGCCTTCTCCCCGAAGTCCCTCCGGATCACCGCCGCAAACTGCTTGAGGGTCTTAAATACGGAAAAGTCCAGCTCGGGAAAGAAATTGCAAGGGAAGACAATGCGGCCGTGAGAGTTGATCACGAAAGGTTTCAACAACATTTTGGTTACTCTCCCATCTTGGGTTCCCGCCAAGTCGTTCGCGAAGACGCCAACCCCTGACCTGTCGCCACCGAAGATCACGAGGTGGTGGAGAATTTCCTCAGTAGTGCGATTGATTTTGGTTCTTTTGAAACACAAGCCCTGGGTCCACCGGCGCGGGGCGCACGTGGAAGCTGGTGGACATTATAAACATCCTACTGTAACGCGGGGGGACTGCCGGTTGTGAGCTGACTCCAAGACTCGAGGGAATGCACGCCTGCGCCACGACCCCAGAGAGCGCTATTCGAACTCGACCAACACCTCGTTGACCTTTACCGTGTCCCGGGGCGATACGTTCACGGACTTTAGTGTCCCGGCTATGGGCGCAGTGACATTAGTTTCCATCTTCATCGCCTCCAGTACCACCATCAGATCATTTACCTGCAGTTGCTGCCCCGGTTGTACTTTCACCCGCACCACGATTCCCGCCACGGGACTGCGACATAACTTGAATTCGTCGACGTTGGATTCCAGTGAAGAACCAGGTTTGGGAGGGGTACGCAGCACGGTCGACTGAATAGTAGCTGTGGAAGGCGCAGGCCGGTTGTCCTGCGTCTGGGGAGCATAGTCCTCCTCGGCAATCTCCACCTCGGCTTCATACATGGTCCCGTCGATCAGGATCTGTAATTTCACCAACCGCTCCTCTGGGGGAGGACTCCGGTTGCGGACTGCATGCCATCTTCAACAAACATGGTTAGCGTCCCCCCCGCCCCAGGTTGTGGGATCCCTGGATCAGGACACGTCCTTGTCTTGCCCAGGGATTTGCCGCGTAAGGTGTCTGCACCACGCGGGCGGAACGCACCCGCACCTTCT
>CAZDYZ010000633.1:0-2538 GCA_964509525.1 uncultured Acidobacteriaceae bacterium | reverse complement strand
CACCGGTTGGTTGCCTGGGTCAATTATGCAGGGTTTCCCGACCACTCGTATTATCGGCTGGCGCAAAAATATTTGGGCGGTTCAGCATGCCCACTGATGACTTTTGGCGTTCGGGGAGGATTCGAAGGCGGAAAAGCCTTTTACAATGCTCTCAAGCTGATCAAGAGGCTCGTGAATCTGGGGGATGCCAAGACGCTCGCCTGCCATCCTGCCTCTACAACCCATCGACAGATGTCTGCCGAGGAGCAGCAAAAAGCAGGCGTGCGGCCGGAGTCCATCCGGCTCAGCATCGGCATCGAACATATCGACGACATCATCTCGGATTTGGATCAGGCCCTGCAGGCCGCTTCCGGAATCGTTTGAGGTCATTATCCTTCCATCATTGCACTCACAAGGGGTAACCCATGGCCAGTTCTACACTGCAAGAGGCACCGCAAAAGACGGATGCAGGAGCAACTAGGCACGTGGTCATCGGCTTCATTAACAATATGCCGGATGCTGCGATCCGGTCGTCTGAGCGGCAGTTCCGTGGCATGCTGCGGGCTGGGGCTGACGGTGTCGAGGTGGTCCTGAAGGGGTTCTACTGTAATCGAATTCCGCGTTCGGATGTGGCGAAGACGGTTTTTCTTCATCCTTACTGCGAGATCGATAGGCTGTGGGGCAGTGACATCGACGGTTTGATCGTGACCGGCACGGAACCACGTGCCGACAAGCTGACCGATGAACCGTGTTGGCCGCTGCTGTCCCGGCTCGTGGAATGGGCCGAGGAGAAGACGATTTCAACGCTGTGGTCATGCCTCGCGGCCCACGCAGCGGTGTTTCGCCTCGGCGGCATTTCGCGAAAGCCTCTCATGAAGAAGATGAGCGGACTGTTCGAGTGTACCGCTGTAGCTGCCCATCCCTTACTTTCAGGATTGCCAGGAAGCTGGCTGAACCCTCATTCACGCCATAACGACCTGCCGGAGGCGGAACTCCTGCAAAATGGCTTTCAGCCTCTCATCAAGCTGGCAGACGGCCTCGACACCTTTATGATGCAGAGAAAGAGCCTTTTCGTATTTTTCCAGGGCCACCCTGAATACGATCCCGAGTCCCTGCTTCTTGAATATATGCGGGATGTCAAGCGTTACGTCGAAGGCGAGAGAGACGTCTATCCCGACGCCCCCACAGGCTACTTCGACACAGAACTGACGGAGAAGCTTGAAGAGGTGCGTCACGGCGCTCTCCGGACAAGAGACATTGGCGCTCACACTGCTGTCACGCGGCTGCTGCAAGGGTATCAAATCAAGAATGTCTGGCGCGAGCCATCGATGATAATATACCGGAACTGGCTAAATTTGATTGCGGCCGAAAAATCGAGAAGGGCAAGCCGGACTGCAACTGCAGTTTAGCAGGTCATATCGGGGAGAGTATGGTGAGCTCTACGAACGAATATTTGGGCGCAGTTGAAGCTTCAGAGGCCGTAGACAGGAAGGCAAGCATTGTATCGATTCTATTCGCCGGTTCTATCGGTACAATCATAGAATGGTACGACTTCCTGCTTTATGGAACTGCGGCCGCGCTCGTCTTCAACAGCCTGTTCTTCCCCACTTTTGATCCCACGTCCGGGACGCTCGCATCGCTCGGAACCTTTGCGGTCGGCTTCTTCGCCCGTCCCTTCGGTGCAGCCCTGTTCGGGCATTTTGGTGACAGGGTGGGCCGCAAGAAGATGCTGATGGTCACCGTGACCGTCATGGCTCTCAGCATGTTCTCGATCGGTCTTTTGCCGGGTTATGCACGGATCGGAATATGGGCACCGATCCTTCTCGTTTCCCTGCGATTGATTCAGGGGATCGGGCTTGGGGGCGAGTGGGGCGGCGCATCGGTCGTCGTCCTGGAGCATGCGCCTTCAAACAGGCGTGGCCTGTTTGGATCTTGATCGCACTCGCCTTGATTACCCTGATTGCTGCCTGGGCAGCAAGGGAGACAAAAGCAAGCGCGTTGTAGCTGAGGAACCTGCTGTGACAGATGTTGTTTCGCTTCGGTCTCTGACGGCCCCGGAACTCGAAACTATCAACGAGCAACCGACCAACGCGTCGCCGCTGTTTCCAACGCGAGCTAATCGTCTGAGCGTCGAGAATTGGCTGACAGATGAATTGCTTGAGGCTCGTGAGCGAGTTATCGCCGGTAGAGTTACGCCGGCGCGCGATCTGACCGAGTTCAAGCAAGAGCTTGCCCACTTCGATTTTTCATCGCCAAAAGAGCTGACTGACGTCTTGACGTGGACAATAATAGAGCTTGAGCGCGGCCTTGTGCACGTTACTCATCCCCGGTCGGCTTGTTCAATCCGTCCCCGACATTTCCGGCGCAGTGCGCAGATCGAATTGCCGGCGCATTCAATCCCCAACTGGCGAGTTCGAAAACATCGCCCGCTGCTGTTGAAATAGAAAACCACGTCATCCAATCCTTCATAGGGAGAGTGGGGCTTCCCTGCGGGGCCACTGGCCATTTCACGAGTGGCGGTTCCGAGGCAAACTTCACGGCGCTGGTCTGTGCGCTAAC
>CAZDYZ010000632.1:0-3515 GCA_964509525.1 uncultured Acidobacteriaceae bacterium | reverse complement strand
CGCTTTTACCTCTTCGCGCGCATTGGCCACTGCGATCGCCAAGCCGCACACGCGCATGGGCGGCAAATCTATGACATCGTCGCCGACGTAGGCAACCTGTTCGGCACGCAAGTTCTCTTTGACTAGAATTTCGTAGAGGGCTTGGCACTTGTCGGAGATGCCTTGCAGCACATAATCCATTTTCAGATCGCGGGCGCGGCGTTGGACAGTTTCCGATATGCGCTTGGTGATGATGCCCGTCTTCAGGCCGCCTAGACGTGCCAGGGAGAAGGCGGTGCCATCGTGCGCGTTGAATCCTTTGGCCTCAATGACTTTGGTGCTGGCGATTCCGAATCTGCCCTTGTCGGCCATTTTTTCGCGATGCTTCTGAGTGGTATGGCTTGCGCTATCGCACGGCGCCGGAAAGAAGAAAATGGTGCCATCGGTCATCACCCCATCTACATCGAACAAAATCAGCCTGATCTTCTTCGCGCGTTCATCCGCCATGCGGTCATCTTAGCAGTTGTGGCGGCCGCGCTATTCGTAACGCAGTGCCTGCATGGGATTGATGGTGGATGCCCGATGTGCGGGTAGCACGGAAGCCAAGGCGGCAACACTGGTCAGCAGCACCGTCACCCCGAGCAGGACTGCTGTATGGATCGAACTGCCTTGTGCCCATTGTGTGATCACTCGGTTGAACGCCAGGGCTAATATGACGCCGGCCAGAATTCCGGAGCCCACGCTGAACGCGGTGGAAAACATCACCAACCGCAACACATCGGCGCGCCGTGCGCCCAGTGCCACGCGGATGCCAAATTCGTTGGTCCGCTGTGCCACGCTGTAGGATACGACGCTGTATAAGCCTACCGCCGCCAGCAGCAGCGCCAATCCCGCAAAAGCGCCGAACAGCAGCGCAATGAGGTGTTCCTGGGCCCACTCCTGTTGACCGGTGATCCAATCCTCCAAACTGCGCACATGCCCTTCGACTTGTTGATCGGCATCGACAGAATGAATCTGCTGACGCACTTCACGCAGTACCGAAAGTGGTGGCACCGTTGTTCGCACCAGAATCTGCGTCCATACCGGCATCGCAACGGTATAGGGGATGTAAATTCCGGGCTTGACCGGCTTTCCCAAGCCATCATCGAATACGTCGGCCACAACTCCGACGACCTCGAACCATCCGTCGCTGTCCGGAACTGCCAAGGATATCGGCGGTTCGCCCTTGAGTTCTGGCATGCGAATCTGCTGACCCAGGGGATCGCCCCCAGGAAAATACTGCTTGGCCAGGGCCTCGTTGATCAAGGCCAGTTTCGCCCCGCGCTTGGTTTCCGCCTGGTCCCATGTTCTGCCCGCCAGCAACGGTATTTCCAGGACCGGGAAATACTCAGGGCTGACAAAATTAATCCTTGCCTGTTGCTCTGCCAGTGTCGGCTTGCCCAAGATCTCGAACCTGTTCCTCCAGCCGTTGGAAGGCGGAGTTGCGTTGGTGGATAATCCGGCGGAGGTCACCCGCGGCAAGGCTGTGACTCGTTGCAGCAGCAGGTCGAAATATGCCGCTCGCTTCTCCCACGTCGTATAGCTGTTATCGTGCACTGGGATGCCGACAGACATCACATTGTGAGGATCGTAGCCAAGATGGCTGTGATTCAACCGTATGAAACCCTCAATGGCCGCGCCGGCACTGGCCAGCAGCAGCATGGTTAACGTGATCTGTCCCGCGATGAGCATCTGATGGACACGCTTGCCGCGCACCCCTCCGGTCACCTTCTTCGTGCTGGCTTGCATCACCTGCGAGACGTCAGGGCGGCTAAGCTGCGCGGCCGGCGAGAGCCCAAAGAACACTCCGGTTAACACAGCCAGGGCAACGCTGAAGCACAATACCGGCAGATTGATCCGGATGGCCGCTTCGTGTGGAAAGGCGAATTGTGGCAGCAGAGTCACGATTGCAGCCACGGCTTGATAGGCCAGCAGGACACCGAGGGCCGCGCCACCCAGCGATAAAACTAACGCCTCCGTCAAGAGTTGCCGCACGATGCGTCGCCGGCTGGCCCCGATTGCCGAGCGCACCGCAAATTCGTGTTCCCGCACAGTTCCCCGGGCCAATAGCAGGATCGAAACGTTCCCACAGCCAATTGCCAGCAGCAGCCCTACCGCCGCCAGCAGCAGAATCAAGGTCTTCCCCAGACGTTGCACGAAGTGGTCATTCAGCCCGGCCACCTGCATTCGGAAACCGTCAGCGGGAAAGTGCTTCGGGGTCTCCCTGGCGAATTGCTCGAACAGCGACTGGAACTCTGCGTTCGCCGCTGCATGGCTAACGCCCGGCTTGAGTTTGGTGTTAACTTCGTACGCCCGACTCGGATCCGATGAGATCTTCAGCGGCAAATAGACGTCTGCGTCACCCCAGGTGAAGCGCGGCTGGGCTACGCCTACGATGATGTAGTTCTTGTGGACCAGTTGGATGGTCTTGCCTATGACATCGCGTTCGCCGTTATAGTATTGCTGCCAGAACTTGTACCCCAACACGGCCACCGGCTGCGGATCCTGGCCTTCGGGAGCGTCGCTGGGGATCAGGCCGCGCCCCATCAAGACAGGCACACCGAAGTGATTAAAACCGTTCCCGGTAAAGTAATGCGCGTTTACGTCCTCCGGAAGCTCGCCCCCGGTAGTGGTCAAATTCCATTGATCTTCGGCCATGGCGCTTTCAACCGACTGGGCGTGCCGATATTGCTCATATTGCGGACCGGTCAGGTAGAGCCATTGATCCTCGCCAGCCTTGTCCTTGCAAACCAGGTGGATCATGCGGTCTGAGTCAGCATAAGGATAGGGATCAAGCAGGACCGCGTAGACGACACTGAAGACAGCCGTGGTCGCGCCAATTCCAAGTGCCAGAGACAAGACCGTGGTCGCGGTAAACCCCGGACTCTTTCGAAGCTGGCGTAGCCCGTAGCGAAGATCCTGCAGTAAGCTCTGCACGGGTAACCCTCCAAAGCCCCCACTAGCGGCTTGCGTTTTGACGGCCACAACACCCATTCGGTAGTTGATTGCCATGAAAAGAGTTGCAATGTGGCGAACGCACAGGAAAGCGGGACGTCTGTTCGAGTTAGAAACCTTGTTCACAACTGGACACAGCATGTTTTTCGCCCGGAGTCCCTGCATAGCGTTTTTGGATAAGCGACAGCAGAGAGAACCCACAGAACGCAGTTGTCAGAGTTTCAGCCTTGGAACGATTGCTCCCGTGGTGCGACTGTACTCCGCATACTCGTGGCCGAAGGTGGTTAACATGAAATCCTCCTCAATACGTCGCTTCATGCTGAAGCCAATCCAAAGCAGCACGACAGCAACTACGCCACGAAGTTGGCCCTGGGTGATTGCCGTACCGATCATGGCTAGAATCAGGCCGGAGTAGATGGGATGGCGGACCCAACGGTACGGGCCGGTACGAATGAGTTGATGTCCGATCTTGACGGTAACCGAGCTACTCCAGTTGCCCCCAAGATAACTTCTGGCCCAGATGGCGAACAACAGACCGGCGG
>CAZDYZ010000631.1:0-10762 GCA_964509525.1 uncultured Acidobacteriaceae bacterium | reverse complement strand
AGGGCGGGATCGGCACAGCTTCGCGTAAACTTCCGCCTTCCCTCGGCGGCTACGTCGTTGGCGTGCTGGTTCAGTCCAACTTCGGCGGCGTGCTCTCTATCGCCGGCGCTCCCGTTGGAAAAGAACTCGGTCGATATGAGTTTCGCAAGGAACTGGAAGGCCCCCGTTCCGAGGCCACTGCTCTGGGAGATGACACTGCAGATGGCTCGTGCATGATCGTGGTCGCCACCGATGCCCCACTGGACCCACGCAACCTTAGGCGATTGGCCGCACGCGCCATTATGGGCATGGCTCGCACTGGCGCGGCAGGGTCCAACGGCAGTGGAGACTACGTTATCGCCTTCTCTGCGGCCCCTGAACTGCGGATTCGCCCCAATGATGCTAACAAGCCGCATGGCGTAACTGTGTTGGGAAACGAGGCCCTATCGCCGTTGTTCCTCGCAGTGATCGAGGCAACCGAGGAGGCGATTTATAACTCCCTATTTCGCGCTACCACTGTCACCGGCCGAGGACACACGGTTGAAGCCCTCCCGCTCGACAAGACCCTCCAAGTCCTGCGTGAGCACCGGACAATTAAGGTGAGCACGAATTGAGTCTGGGCTACTTTCGTGGGAGCGATGCTATCCGACCACTACCGATTCCTTCCACTTGATGTTGCACCCCAGGCTCGGACGCTGCTGCTGAGAGATGGCTTGGCCGGCAAGCAACGCATCCATCGCACCACGCAGATCGCTGCCAGTCACCGGGACGCCGTTGCCAGGTCTGCTGTCATCAAATTGTCCTCGGTAGACCAACTGCAACTTTCCGTCGAAGAGAAAGAAATCGGGCGTGCAGGCAGCATGGTACGCTCTGGCAACGTCCTGGCGCTCATCGAACAGGTACGGAAACAAAAAGCCTAACGATCGCGCCTGTTCTTTGAGGCTGTTAGGAGCATCATCCGGATACGTCACGGCATCGTTGCTGCTGATGGCGACAATACCTAACCCCTTCCCTTCATAGTCCGTACCAAGCTTCGCGATTTCTTGTTCAATGTGTTTCACAAAAGGACAATGACGACAGATAAACATTACCAGTAAGCCTTGGCTACCCGCGACCTGCGTTAGGGTCACTTGCATGCCAGTAGTTACGTCATTCAGGGCGAACTCTGGGGCTGTCGTTCCCAGTGCGAGCATTGTTGATTCCGTGCGGGCCATTGTTACATCTCCTTCTCCGATCTGATTTTACTTGCGTCGGGGTCAGCCAAGCTATGCCGGGGCATCTCTCTTGACTTGAATCTCAACGATCCCTGCCTTGCACTGGACTCGATCGACCGTCCTTTTGATAGTTATCCCCCATGTTTAAGGAGGCACACGGTGACACAATATCCCAAAGCGGCAATTACAGACCACAGGATACTGGGGCCACCTCACGGAGGTTCGAAACCCGGGGGGATAAGCCATTGTGGAAGAGATCCAGAAGTCGCAGGATGTTTCAGCAACTCCACCGCATAGTGGCATGCAGCGCGGAACGCTCCTCAAGGCGGAACAACCCGGCTTCCCTCGCCGCTGTTATGGCGCGCCGAAACTCCTCCTGCCTCAGGTAGCGGTTTATCTCAGGGTATTCCGCACTCCTAACCTTTCCCGAGGGACGATACTGGGGCATAACGTTAACATAGGTATCTGTACCCAGCTCACATGCGACCCAACGCATGATCTCTCCTGTGCTGCAGATGTCACCCGGCATGACCAAATGCCGTAACAACAGGCCCCGCCTCGCTACCCCATCCCCATCGAATATCAGTGGGCCAACCTGACGGTGCATTTCCCTGATCGCTTGGCGGGCAGTCTCCGGATAGTCCGCAGCCCGGAGGTAACGACGTGCCATCTCGGGGTCCCAGATTTTGAAGTCGGGCATGTAGATGTCGACGATACCGTCCATTAATCGAACGGAGTCGAGCCCGTCATAAGCGCCCGTGTTGTAGACCAGGGGCAGGCGAAGGCCCCCTTTCGCGGCGATCAACAGCGCCTCAAGAATCTGGGGCACCACGTGCTCGGGTGTCACCAGGTTAATGTTGTGGCACCCGCATGCTTGTAATTCAAGCATCATCCGAGCCAGTCTGTCGGGAGACACCACCTCGCCTTCAACCTGCCAGCTCACATCGAAGTTCTGACAGAATACGCAGCGCAAGTTACAACCACTAAAAAAAATCGTGCCGGAGCCCTTCGTCCCGCGCAGACAGTCCTCCTCGCCGAAATGGGGGAAGTAGCTGCTGACCCGCGCATGGCGACCGCAGTGACAGACCGCAAGCTCTCCACTTGAACGCTCAACATGACATCCACGCGGGCACAGCGCGCAGTCAGCGAGCTTCTCCAGTCCCTTGGAAACACGAGCGGCGAGTTCGTCTGACTGCAAGAGAGCAAGATAACGCGGAGTGAACTGCTCCCGGATTGGAGCCGCAGGGCTCATATGTTTACTTGTGACAATTCTAGCGCCATCAGGAGTTTTCGCAGCGCAGTACGAATGTTCGGGCGAAGGTTGCTTGTGTAGGCGAAGCCCTACTTCGGCAGCATGCCCGCTCGTAAAACTTATGTCCATTCACGTTTAGCCTGATGAGTGCTCGTCTGTGAAAGCACTATGGCTACTGAATTGCCTAAAGGCAGGAATGCCAGAAGACTCCCCGGCCCGGTCAGAGTATCGAACCGTAAACGGCAATTTGTTCGTCGCGATAAGGGCGTCTGGTAGAGAATCCTATGCAGTTCAGGATTGTCCTGCCACGAGGACGCGGAAGATCGAGGCTGATTTCGGGCCCGAGCACGGTGGATTCGACAGGACCACAGCCTTCACGGCTCGACCTCCCAGACAGTTAGTCCGAAAGGGTTGAGTCGGATCGGAATGTTGCGATAGTTTTGATTCGTAGATTCGATCGCTCGCAGCATCGACCGTTGGACGCCGCGATCCGGCCCACTCAGCAGCGTAACCGAACCCCCCGCTCCGCCTGCGCCGTTCACCTTCCATCCCAGGGCACCATATTCTCTGGCAATGTCAATAATCTCCTGGTGACTGGTTCCGACCAACTCCGCATGCAGATTGCGCTGAGCCTCCGTATTCTCGATCATGGCCTGTCCAAGGGAGACAAAATTGCTTGCATACAGCGCATCGCGCGACTTGGCCGCTGTGCATCTAAGACGTTCTAACTTGAAGGAATCTGGTCCAGCATCATGAAGCTCGCGGATGACCATCTCATGAATGTGCGATGAATTGTGGCTCTGTCCCACATAAATCAAAGCCAGCCGGGCTTCGAGCTCGCGCTCTACCGACCCAGGCAAGTTGATGCGATCAACCCTCGCTTCAGGGTAACGGATTATCTCAATGAAGTTGATACCTCCGAAGGCAGCTGCGATCTGATCCTGAATCCCGCATTGCCAATGCAGCAACTCGGTTTCAACTTTGTGCGCAGCAGCAGCCACTTCGTATGGATTCAACCTGCCGGGAGTTAAACAGTCGAGTGCCCCGATGACGGCGACCGTGACGCTAGCCGATGTTCCGGTGGAACAGCCGGGAGGCAGTTCACTAAAAATGGACAACTCTACTGTCTGACCCTTAGGGACGGGCAAGTAATCAAGAGCTGCCTCAATGAGGGGGTGTTTGCTATAAGTGCCCCTTGGCTGTTCGATGTTGTAGCACTCGTTGTAGTTCTGAGCGTTAATGGTAAAAGGCGCTGAATTGCCATCGTCGTCGAAAACACTCATTTGAACCTCGACAGCAGGACACACGCCAATGTGGAAAACTCTGCCATACTGCGCGAACCATGTATCCGTCCATCCCCCGTTGTCGCAGATTCGCGTCGGCGCGTTACTTTTTATAACCCTAAGGGGCGTTCGCAAATCAGCCATGTGACACCTATCGAAGGACCGAGGCAGAGCTTTCTATCCTGTGGCATGCATCGTTCGAAGCCAAAAGCAATTCCCAAGACTTTCATGAATCATGGAGTATTGTTTTTCGTCCAGGCAGCTGAGGTTTGATATTTCTCCTACCTTAACCGGGCGCCATTCACCGATTTCTCAGTTTCCCCGATTCGGTCACAGTAAAGCGACTTCCCGTCGTAAAGGTCGTTATTTTGGGCTCAAAGCCAGTCGCGAGAGCTAGGACCTGGTCCGTGGTAACTACCCGAGCGCCTCTGGATCGCAAATTATTCAGGACCCGTGCTCCGTCGGCAGGATCAAGCGGTCGGATGGCATCGGTCACGATTGCGACTCGGCGTTCTCGACGCAGCAAACCCTCAACTGTCAGGCGAATGCAGTGTTCTGTCACTACACCGAAGACAACGAATTCATGATCCGGTTCCGCAAGTAACGACCCCCGGCTCCGATCCCCTAGCAGGGAGTCTGTATGGGGGTTATCAAAGACATCGAGAGTGTTCTTCTCAAGAATGATTTGCTGGTGTGCACTGACGTCGGTGGGCCAGAGGAAGCCTGTCCGGTTTGGAATGATTAGGCGATTAGCTACCTTTGCTTCCGGGATGAGTTCTGCACCAGGACTGCCTTTAACGCAATGTTTCGGCCATCGAGAGAACTCTGAATCGTCGATATTGTGTGCATCCGCAGACGAAGCCAGGACAACATAACCTCTGTGGCAAGCCTCAACAAGGCGTTTCACATTGGGAATGATCTCCTCTGCTCCGGGCACATAGAGCCTGCCATCGGGCAACATGAAATCGTTCTGCACATCGACTCCCCAGAAAATCATTGCCCCGGCTTTCGTTTGTGAGGTGCTTGTGAAACCTGTTTCAACAATATCTGCGTAATCCGATCACTCAGTTGCTCCAACCGAGTTCCGTAGCGGACTGGAAATGCCCGGCTGCTATCTTCTAGTGAGAGTAAGTCTGCGGGCAGCCGCCGACGAGAGGCAAGAAAATGTTCCCGTCCTGATTTTATGGCTACGCTTGGATCTTGTCGTACCGCTTCAAGACGCCGGCCGTCACGCATCACGGGAAAGAGAAGCGGCTCTGCCTCAGGGGTGGACTCGTCCTCCAAGCCTATAAGGTCGCTCAAGAAGACTCCGTCCTTATTCATGAAACGAAAGACCTGCTTTCGGCCAGGGTAGGTCTTCTTTGCCTCGCTGAGTTTTGCAGTGCTGCGAACCCCCCCGCCTTCGTCTACTTCTACGAGTTTGTAAATAACGCTTAGGGAGGGGGCATCGGAGGAGGTGACAAGAGCGGTGCCGACTCCGAAAGAATCGATGCACCCACCTTCATGCAGCAGAGCCGCGATGCGGTGTTCATCCAAGTCACCGGAGACGAAGATCTTCACATCATTCCAGCCAGTAGCATCTAGCCGCTCGCGGCTCCACTGGCTGTCTGCTAGTACATTCCCGCTGTCCAAACGGATCGCGTATGGCTTACGGCCCATTGCCACTATTTTTTCGACAGCCGTACGAACGTCATATGTATCCACGAGCAGGGTGGCGTTATCCGGGAACACATCAAGGAAATTGCTAAAGGCGCTGCATTCATCGTGGTGAGCCATGATCCAGGAGTGGGCCTGGGTTCCATACAACGGAATTCCGAAGTACTTGCCCGCATATGCGTTTGAGGTTCCCGCGCACCCGCCGATGAAAGCCGCGCGTGCGGCCAGAACCCCGGCTTCGACGCCGTGGGCCCTCCGTGAACCGAATTCGATTACGGGCCTAGCCCCAGCAGCCATGGTCACTCGGGCTGCCTTAGTGGCAACAAGAGTCTGCAAGTGCAGGAGCGACAGGAGACTCGTTTCGACGACTTGAGCCTCCGCGATAGGTGCTGTTACCCGTAACAAGGGCTCTCCGGGAAAGAAAATTGTTCCTTCCGGCAAAGCCCAGACATCTCCTGTAAATCGAAAGGCCTCGAGAAATTGCGAGAAGGCACTCCCAACATGTCGGAACGCCGGAAGTTCGCAGACATAGCAGATGTCTTGGGAGGAGAAACAAAATGTCTCCAGGAACTCAAGCGCCTGATCCAGTCCCGCGGCCACGAGGTAGTTGCGATGCGCTGGGAGATGCCGAACGAAAAGTTCGAAGGTGGCGCGCGCATCAATCTTTTTTTGCACGTAACCAGCCGCCATGGTGAGCTCATACAGGTCAGTGAGTAGACCGGAAGTGCGCTGAAAGCCAGGCATAGATGTGCTCGTTCGCTCCTGAAGTCAAAGCCAGTTACGCTGTTTCAGCAGGCTTCCCTGCAACGAGCCTGATCACTTTAGGTTTAGCCAGCCTTGCGAAATCTTCCCACGGCAGCCGAATCAGTTCGCGATGGGAGCACGCATTGAAGGCAATCTCCCTATCCTGAGCCAAGCCTTCGTCAGCAAAGACATTCATCCCATACAGGTTTCCAAAGGGTGGCATCGCACCAGTCTCACATTCAGGAAAACGGTTCTTGAATTCATCTTCGGATGCAAGCTCCACAGTCTTTGCCTGTGTGGTGTTCCTAAGTAATCCTAGGTCTACATGAAACGAGGCAGGGAGTACCGCCATAGCCAATTCTCCATCCAGCTTAACGATGACAGTCTTCGCTAATTCCTTTCCAGGAACATGGGCCACCGCCGCAATCCCTTGCGCCGTGAAAGCACGCGAGTGGGAAATAACAATGTACTTGACACCATTCTCATCCAAGTATGCCCTCAACTTTGAGATCGGCATGGCAACCTCCTGGCTCGGCCAAATTCTCTGAACATACAGGTGCGCCGACTTTGGATTACGCACGCTCTCTATATTATTGTCCTCGCTTAGAAGGTGTTCGCGCCAGCGCTGGTCACGGTGCACCTCCACAAATCGGGCCTCAGCTACCATCCATCTGGCCTACAACGGATTTGGCCCTGTACAACCAGGAACAACTGCGTCTGGCCAAAGCATTTCTTTCGCCCGCGCGGGCTGCTCTGGCGGGCACCACGCGAACACCAGATACAGGGTATTCCGGAGAGGAAAATGTGAGCGCGGGATCGGGGACGATTGAACAGACCGATGGTAATAGGGATTTTCCTATTGCCAGCATACTCCGCGGTCTATACTTGCCGACGTTTTCCGTGTGGAATAGAGTCGTCACGTCGCCAGCGAACCCCAAGGACCGCGAAAAACGGTGGCACCTTCGTGATCGCATCGGTTTTGCTGATCGAGGCAGCGCCGAGCGCATTCCTGAAGGCGCATCCAAGCTGTGGGGGTAGGACGGAAGGAGCCTGGACCATGTCTAACTGGGTGCGTTATCCGACATTGTATGAGATCAACACCTGGGTGTGGCTCACTGAACTCAGCACCAAAAGTGGAACGTCCGTTGATTTGAGGTCAGTTCCCTCGGACGAATGGGATGCCGTCGCTACAGTTGGCTTTGACGCCGTTTGGCTGATGGGAGTCTGGGAACGGAGTCCTGCTGGAACGGTCATTGCCAGTCAGAACTGCAATTTGCTCGCAGATTTTCAGCGCGCTTTGCCGGATTTCCGGGCCGAAGACAACGTCGGATCTCCATATTCCGTACGACGCTATGTTGTAGACCGGCACTTGGGAGGAAGCGAAGGATTGGCGGTGGCCCGCAAGGAACTTGCACGGCGCGGTTTGCGCCTCATTCTGGATTTTGTGCCTAACCACGTGGCGCCCGATCACCCATGGGCTGGTGAGCATCCTGAATATTTCATCCAAGGTACCGCTGACGATGCCCGCAAATCCCCGGCGTCCTATCTTCAGTTACATGAGAGGGTGTATGCCTGCGGGAAGGACCCGTACTTTCCGCCGTGGCCGGATGTCCTGCAACTGAACGCTCTCCACCCGGGGCTGCGGAAAGCAGTGGTAGAAACTCTCTCCGACATTGCCAGCCAGTGTGACGGCGTGCGTTGCGACATGGCCATGCTCCTGTTGAATTCAATCTTCGAACGCACGTGGGGCGCTCGCGCTGGACCGAGACCAGCGAGGGAGTATTGGGTTGACGTAATTCCCGCCGTCAAGCGAGCGTATCCGGATTTCTGCTTCATTGCCGAGGCATACTGGGACTTGGAATGGGAGTTACAACAACAAGGCTTTGATTTCTGCTACGACAAGCGGCTCTACGACCGGCTGGTGCACGACAATGCAGAGAGCGTTCGACTTCATCTCTGTGCCGATCCGGGTTATCAAGAAAAGCTCTTACGTTTCCTCGAAAACCACGACGAGCCGCGCGCGGCAGCAACCTTTTCTCCCGCCAAGGAACGAGCTGCAGCGGTAACGACATCGAGCCTGCCTGGCGCGAGACTCTTCCACGAGGGGCAATTCGAGGGTCGCAAAGTCAGGCTACCTGTATTTCTAGGTAGACGCCCCGTTGAGAAACTTGATGCGCAGTTGCTCGAGTTTTACAGAAAGCTTCTTGCGGCTATCAACAATCCGGTATTTCGGGAGGGGGAATGGAAGTTATGTGAGCGCACTGGCTGGCCCGATAATCCGAGCTATCGGAATATTGTGGCCTGGCGCTGGACCCATGACGAAGAACGCTATCTAGTCGTGGTGAACCTGAGCGACGGCGCTGCGCAAGCACGGGTCCGGGTTGGTTGGGAAAATCTTACCGGTCAAGTTTGGAGCTTGAGTGACAAGCTGTCCGGCGTGACCTACGAGCGCTCCAACGATGATCTGCTCTCATCTGGTTTATACGTTGATCTCCCGCCGTGGGGCTTTCATTTTTTCGAGTGTCGAGGGAGGACAGAGGTGCACTCAGCTACAGGTGCGGGCGTGTGATGCCATCAGCTGAGAACCATGACGGTCCCGCATTACAGTTCGTTTCCCTACCTGGCCCCCGAGGCAACGGGAGTCGCGAGTAAAGGAAAGGAGTCTCGTTTTTTCGAAACGATCAACTCATCAAAGCGGACAACCAACCGCCTTGCGCTCAGACACACCACGAGTCAGGCCCGCTTACGGCCCGGGTGGTCGGCAGCTCTTCGCCTGTAAACAACCAGTGGAATCTTCACATCGGCTTCCTGGGTGACGGTGACTATATGAAGTCTCTTGCCTTCCTCTTCCCAATGTTTGGCTAGACCATCTTTTCTCACCACCCTAACCCTGCCAGCAACAATGCTCGAGGTGGCAGTGTGTTCAGGGATCACATTGTCCGACAAGCATTTTGAACACCGTCCGTTTTCAAGTTCGACGAAGCCACAGGTTCCGCAGAACCACACATCAGTCATGGGATGCCCTCCTTCCCACTATTCAGCAGGTGGTATAAGGCGTCTTTCCCTGGAGCCGTTTTCAAATTGACGAGTGAGGAGGTATCTGGGCCTCTTCCAAAGCGCTGTGACCCGCGCTATGCACGCGTACAAATTTACTTGTGCCTCTGCACGCTCTCAAATCCTTTTTCAAATTGCGTGACCAACGGAGTCTCGCCCGGCTGGAGACCGTCCCGTCCCATAACCCGCCAGAGAAAATTGCCAGTCGGCCACAGCTCGGCATCATATACAGCCAGCAGATCTTCGGAAGGCCGACTCGTCACGAGGATGATGATGTCGGCTTGGGAAGGCCGGTACACAATGTTCAGCTTGCCCCACTCTTGAATCGCATTCTGCACGGCGGCGATCGCGTCCCGATCTTCAGGAAGGAGTTTCGGATCGAATTGATCGCCGTCATAGGAGGCAACGTAAACATAGCGCGCATTTGCTAGAATGCCGGGAAACGCTGGCGCGCTCGCCGTACTCGGCTGGGGCGCAGCCCAGCCGCAAATCGCCGCCAGCAAAATCGAGCTCATCGCCGCAGTAAAAAATCGCTTCATATAAACCGCCCGCATTTATTAGAACCCTGCGGAGATAAAGGAGTTTCTGACGCTCCTAAAATCAACGCCTTACATCACCGACAATACGGCGATGCGATGTAAATGACAAGGGTAGAGGAAGTTCAGTAGAGCCTAATTAACTCATTTATTTAGCTCCGTTAAAATTTTGGTGGACCTGGTACACACAGTGATCGTCCCGCTCTAGGTGGGTCGAGTCGGGTGCGGGGGTAAAGGCGGAACCTAAGACGGTGTTGGTACTGCACCCGGCGGAACCTGGGTCGCTGGCCGGGCGGGATAGAGGGCAGCGGTTAGCCGAGGGTATCGCGGTGCAAAAAAATAGATGGAATACGCGGGAAAGAACACGATCGCAGGCACATAGAGCAGGGAAACCAGATAGAGAAAAATTGCCAGCAAAATGCACCCTATAACTACAGCCAGAGCGATCGTATGGACGTTCCACGTCAACCCGGCTGTCTTGCCAGTGAGCACTGCCAGAATGCCGAGTCCTATGCTTGGTATGGCGATGATCACTCCTAAGATGAGCGTCGCAATCCCGATGAGGAATGCGGCGACCAATGCCAGCACGATCTTCATCCCAATGTAAGCCGCGTATGCTCCCTTCTCGGCCTTCATCATCGGCCACAGCCGCCGCCATCCCTCCATGGCATCAACATTTTCTAAAGCCATCTGGGGAACGACAAAATCTTTCGTTAGCACAAAAATCACCGCTGTGACCACAGATAAAATGAGCAACACGAACAAAAGTATGATTCCGCCTAACACCAAAGTGGCCAGGTGGTGTTTCGGTTGCCTGAGCCATCCCGCGGCGAAGGCATAGGCTAGTGGGATTCCAACCAGTGCAACGATGCCGGTCATGGCAACGACCAGATAAAGGAACTTCCAGACGAAGTATCGCCATCCAGGGCCTAGCCTGCGATACCACCGCCAGCGGATATGACACTCCCTTGCGATGATGCTATCGAACAGGATAAAGCGCATCACGCTCCCTACATACATCAGGATGAGTCCGATTGCGAGCGC
>CAZDYZ010000630.1:0-3548 GCA_964509525.1 uncultured Acidobacteriaceae bacterium | reverse complement strand
ACCTTGTCGAGCGCAGACTGAGTGATCTCCGAAACCTCCTGCAAATCGGTGTGCAGCGAGGAGCCGTTGGCAGCCTGCCTCCCCGCTCGCCGCAGCATAGACCCAATAGCCGTCAGGATCTGGCCGAACTCATCATGCAGTTCGCGTGAGATATGGAGCAAGGTTGATTCCTGGGTGGCAATAAGTTTTTGTGCGAGTTCACTGCGTTGCTCTGAGAGCTCCGATATCTGAACGAAAAGGCGGCGGTTCGAACGAATGAGGTACACGCTGGTAAGCACGATCGCAATCAGCGTGGCAACAAGAAACAGATAAACCTGGCGCTGCACGCGATCGTAGATGCGCTCAATTCTTTCACCCGCCTGTTGCTCACTTTCGTTGTTGGCGACCAACAGTCGCGCAACCGCCGTACTGAGAGCTGCAATTCGAGGTTGCAAGGAAGTGCGGATGTCTGCTCGTGCCGCCTCCTCTTTGCCCTCCTCTGCCAAGGCGAATGCCCGATCGGAGGCAACCCAAAACTGCGCTAGTGAGTCCTCCAGGTATTGCCGCTGCTCCGGAGTACGATGCGCTACCGACAGCTTTTCCTCCAGGCGGAGCGCATCAATTAGATCCTGCTGTATTCGCTGAAATTGCGCGGACCATGCTTTCAGAGGATACGGCTGGCTGGGGTCGAGCATGTCTCGCATGCTCAGACCGAGAGAGTTGAGGTCGTTTTGGAGGCGTAACAGTTGCAGCGAGTCTCGGCGGTTTCGGTCGGTCAGGTCACGCTGCAATTCGCGAAGACCGGAAAGCTGATGCGTGATGTACGCTGTGTAGGCTACCACTGCGGCCAGCGTAATCACCAGGCCCAGCAGCAGAGGTATGGTCGGAGACCGCTCTAACTTAGGTTGCTGCGCCACGCCCAAGGATACAACGCGCCACGCGTTCACAAGACAGCAAAAATACCAAGGTCCGTCCAGGCAGGTAACCTTCAGAGCTCGCTGGGAGCGTAGGGTCAACCCGCCGCACAAATCCAGTAGGGCTATGACACCCTTTACTTCCGAGTAGGGGCGAGATCCCCGCTAAACCCTGTGGCGTCAAGTCCGCGTGATCGTTCAGTACGAGTATCAGTTGACATCCTGCCCCATCCTCTGGAAGTATCGCAAACAATCTCCCAATGCGGGCGGATAGCACGCGGCTGTCTGGAACATGCTCCCGCCAGGACACTACAGGAATTCCGACATGGTTGACATTCGCACTCGAGATCTACGCAAGATCTATACTTCGGCTCCTCCATTCGCCACCGGCGCCGGTGGATTCGGGTCGCCAGCAGGGCGCGGCAAGCAGAAGAAGAAGCAACCGAAGTCGGAAATCGTAGCTCTTGATGGTTTGTCGCTTGATATATCGGCAGGCGAGATCTTCGGCCTGCTGGGACCCAATGGCGCAGGCAAGTCAACGACGGTGGGAATCCTGACCACCCGTGTGCGGCCCAACAGCGGCCAAGCCTGGATAGGCAAGCATGATGTCTGGAAGGAACAGGTGGCAGTTAAACGCCTAATTGGTGTGGTTGCCCAGCGTCCCAACCTCGACTTCTCGCTTACCGCCCGCGAAATCTTACTCTTCCACGGAGCATATTTCGGCCTTGATTCGCAGGAGCGCGCGAAACAGGCGGATGCACTGTTGGAACGGTTTAAACTCAGCGACCGCGCCGATCAAATGGTCCGTGGGTTTTCCGGCGGAATGATGCAGCGTCTCTCTATCGCACGTGCCATGATGCATGACCCGCAGGTTCTTTTCCTAGACGAGCCCAGCGCCGGCCTCGACCCGCAAACCCGCTTGCTTCTCTGGGAAATCATCCGCGAGTACAACCAGAGCGGCAAAACTATCCTGCTGACCACCCACAACATGCAGGAAGCTGACGCCCTGTCTCACCGCCTCGCCATCATAGATCACGGACGCAATATCGCGCTTGGCACGCCCAGCGAATTGAAGGCTTCGGTTCCCGGCGGGTTTCTGTTGCGCTTGCGCTTCGGCAGCCATTCCCAGGAGTTGCTACAGGGGCTTCAGGCCTTGGTAGGCGTGCGGGAAGTGCGCGCCAGCGACCACTACGGCGCTGACCTCTACGCCGACCGTGGTGGTTCTCTGATACCCGAGATTGCCAGCCTGGCCGTGGCTACGAAGGTCGAGTTGTGCGACGTGCATATCTCCGAGCCTAGCCTTGAGAATCTTTTTCTGCACCACACCGGAAGGAGTTTACGGGAGTGAACTGGAAGACCTTTGTTGCAATGCTGACGCGCGACGCCCAAGTGGCCCGTCGCAATGTAATCGTGTTGCTGTTACAAACTTTTCTGCAGCCGTTAATGTTCGTATTTATCTTCGGTCGGGTGATGGTGCGTAGTGGCTACATGCCTCCGGCGTACAAGAGTCTGCTACTTCCCGGCATCATGGCCATCAGCATGGTGTTCACTGGCGTATGGGCCGTTGCCATGCCGTTGATTGCGGAATTTCAGTTCACCCGGGAGATCGAGGACCGCCTGCTGGCACCCATGGAAATCTCATGGGTAGCAGTCGAGAAGGTGTTCGCAGGGGCCTTGCAGGCACTCCTCTCTGGCTTGGTGGTTATTCCTGCCGCATGGCTGATCTTGCGGCCAGGCGTCGACCTGAACCTGCGTACGCCTCTGAGCTTCGCGGGAGTCACGTTGCTGGTGGCGCTCTTTTCCGCCTGCGGCGGTCTCGCCCTTGGCTGCAGCGTTAATCAGACCCACATCGGTCTGATGTTCAGCATGGTTTTGACTCCGATGATCTTCTTTGGCTGCACCTACTATCCATGGAGTGCTCTGAAGAGCTTTCCCATCCTGCAAAAGGTCGTGCTGGTGAACCCCCTGGTTTACGCCAGCGAGGGACTGCGGGCAACTCTTGTTCCCCAGTTCCCGCACCTCTCCCTGGTGGCCGTGCTCGTAGGCTTGGCGGTTTTCGATGTGCTGCTGCTGGCAGCAGGGCTGCGCCAGTTCCGTAGGAAGGCTGTCAGTTAGGCTCAAGGTTCATCGCATCAGACTTCCACGCCAAGGAACCTCCGACCCGCACAAAGCCAACCATGCAGCAGAGCTTCGGCACGAACGTCAAATCGTGGAGCTACAAAACGAGGCTTGGTCGAGCGTTTGTTTTAGGGATGACCCTCACCAACCTTATCCGGTTAGAGGATTGTCACTGCCTTAGCCTGACTCTACAACCGCTTAGTCGTGCACGCCGTCCATGAATGCCCGCAGTTTACGCGAGCGGGAGGGATGACGCAGCTTGCGTAGCGCCTTGGCTTCGATTTGGCGAATGCGTTCGCGGGTAACGGCAAAGCTCTGGCCCACTTCTTCTAACGTGTGCTCGGAGCCATCTTCCAGGCCAAAGCGCATCTTGATCACCTTTTCCTCGCGAGGAGTCAGCGTGCGCAACACCTGCGCTGTCTGTTCCTTCAGGTTCACGTTGATCACTGCTTCAGCCGGCGAAACCACGGCGCGATCTTCGATGAAGTCGCCGAGATGTGAGTCTTCTTCTTCTCCAATCGGCGTTTCCAGCGAGAT
>CAZDYZ010000629.1:0-1785 GCA_964509525.1 uncultured Acidobacteriaceae bacterium | reverse complement strand
TCCAGTCGTACGCTGGAGCACGTCGCCTCAGGCGAGCCAGTCTGTGCCACGGTTACCCACCTCGACGGTCTTGTCTATTCGCGCGATGCCAAGTATCACTCGGCCAACTATCGTTGCGTGATGTGCTTCGGTCGCGGCCATCTGCTGAAGGATGGGGCGGAGAAACGTGCACTGTTCGAAGCTATGACGTCGCGGTATTTCCCTGATCGAACTGCTGGTCGCGACTATGCTCCCGCGACGGAAGTGCAGCTCGCCACTACCGCAGTTGTGGAAGTGCGTATCGAAGCCATGACCGCAAAGATGCGCGAGGGTGCTCCCAAAGGGCCCAACGACGAAGCCGACCACGCCTTGGGAACCAAGGGCGTGGTTGATCTTCGCCGGCACGGTGATTAGCCAATATCTCGAATTCTCTGGATTCACCGTCGCAAGCCTGGTCAGTTGCCGCATGTACCGTATATCCGTTGCTCGGGCTGACGCCCTGGGTCGGAATGACTGCACGAGGGGCGGCAGACGGTGACCAGAAGAACATCACTCCGACTCGAGCACGAGAAAGGTCAAGGTGCCCGAGCGCTCGACCTGCAGCACGATCGGTCGTCCAGGCTTGATCTCCCGCAAACGTTGCTTCAATTCCGCGAGATTTTGAACGGGAGTGCCGTTGACGGCATGGATGACATCACCCGGCTGTGGACCTTCTCCCAGCAGAGGGCTGGTTGGCGTTCGGGCAGCGACCAGCACGCCACCGGGCATCCGCAGATCGCTGCCGAGAAGGGCTTTCAGTTCGGGAGTGATATTAAGAGCTACTACGCCAAGGCGATTAACCAGATTGTCCGGGCCGCTGACCAAGTCAGCAAAGCGCATGGGATCGTCGGGCCGCTCGATCACCGGCACCGACAGAGTCGTCTCTTGACCGTTGCGCAACACGCCGACCTCGGCCTTCTGTCCGATCTTGTAGGCGTAAAGGTCGAGTGCGAACTGACGCAGGTTGTCCACTGGTTTACCACCAACGCGGATGACAATGTCGCCGACTCTTAGTCCTGCCTTTTCCGCAGGAGAACCGGGAACCACATCTTCCAGAAGGACACCATGGCTCACTGGCAAATGCAATCCTTCCGCCAGCTCTGGAGTAATGGTGCGCAGAAAGACGCCAATCTGGCCGCGATGAACGTGGCCCTCGGTTCGGATCTGGTCATAGACGTTACGAGCGACATTGCTGGGAATGGCAAACCCCAGTCCCTCATTACCGCCTGATTGCGACAGGATGAACGTATTGATGCCGACGACACGGCTATCGACATCCACCAGCGGCCCTCCGCTGTTGCCCGGATTAATGGGGGCGTCGGTCTGGATGAAAATCGCGGGATTCTCGGGATCGACTTGCCGTGCTGTTGAGCTGACCACCCCCATGGTAACGGAGTTCTCCAACCCCAAGGGACTGCCAAAGGCGAACACGACTTGTCCCTGCTTGAGCTCGTTAGAATCGGCAAACTGGAGCGCCGGCAAGCCAGCCATGTCAATCTTCAATACCGCCAGGTCGGTTACACGGTCGAGGCCGACAAGCTTGGCCTCGATGGGTCCAAGTCCCTCGGACACGGCAGCGGAAGATTGCCTTTCCAGACCTTGTAACCGGACGCGAATCTTGCGCGCGCCTTGTACGACATGCGAATTGGTCAAGATGAAGCCGTCCGGCGAGACAATGACGCCCGAGCCGATACCGCGTTCCGGGGCCAGATATGCGGTATCTGTCTTTTGATTCTCGCTGCTCAGCGCATAGCCGCTCGTCAGAAT
>CAZDYZ010000628.1:0-4599 GCA_964509525.1 uncultured Acidobacteriaceae bacterium | reverse complement strand
CAAGTTGCAGAATGCCGTCGTCGACCAAGCGCCGGACGAGCCCGAACAAGCTATGGCAGAGTAAGAAAACAGCAGTCAGTTACAGCGGTATGGGGATACTGTCAAGGCGCTGGCTATCCAGTAAGTTTCTTATAAGAAACCCACCAAATGGAGGCAGGAAGGGTGGGCGGACGAAAGATGCCGGCAATGAGACGTCAGTAGTCAGTTACAAGACGGTGTTAGGGACACTAAGTCCGCAGGCCAATGCTTCTACACCCCGGCAGATGCGTCTCTGACGATGGAAAGCGCCTTGGCAGAGCGTTGTGGCGACGGACGTTCAAGCCTTCAACGACTCCAGCGCCACGAACAGCAACACCAACATGGGCCGCATCAACAGCTTTTCTCCTCTAGCGAGCTCGAGATCACTTCTTGAGATCCGTGGCCCAGTCGAGACATCTTCCAACACGAAATATCCCTCACCCTCTATTCAAGCAGACTGGCGTGGGCAGAATGGTATAGAACAGCTTGCGGCACATTAGCAAGTGATCCCAAAGACCCGAGAGTAAACAGGTTGACACTGCTGGGCTCAGGGGTCGGCGGCCACAGTCGGGTGAGTTGTTATTCGCGCATCTAGGGAAGGCGCCGCACGGGTGAACGCTTCCGAGGGCATCGTTCCAATGGAATTCGAAGCCGATGCCGTTGTACCCGCACGGTAGTACGATTGCCGTTGGGCACGAACTTTTTCAAGTCGACCTTTGTCGATTCTGTGCTACACTTTTTAGCCATCCAATAGGGCGGGATCATCTGTCATGGATCCCTTGCAACTGGTCACTTGTAATTGGGTTCCCAGCACGGCGCGCTCTAGTTCCTAATTCCGACGGCAGACTCAACGCAGTGGTTAGCCCTTGCGGAAGATAACGTAGTTCCCTTAGCGTCTCTCGGGCTGTCTCTTTCTCATCAGAAGTTCATCAAACGGGTGCCCGGTACAGAGGGCAGAACATGGCCGAAGAGCCTGGCGAAATTACTGTATTGCTGCACCGCTGGCAAGGCGGCGACAAGGATGCTGAGTCGCAGCTTTTCCAGATTTTTCTGCCGGAGTTGCGCAAGATTGCGGGGTACTGCTTCCGCAAAGAGCGTCCCGAACACACTCTTCAGCCGACCGCTCTAATCAACGAGGCTTTCCTTCACCTAGCAGCAGCTAAGAAAATTGAGTGGCAAGATCGAGGACACTTTCTCGCACTGGCGGCAAGAGTGATGCGCCGCTTGTTGATCGATCACGCCCGCTCCCGGCCCACCGTGCGATTTGTGGCCATGGATGGGGTACCGGAATTGATCCAGCATAATCGTACCCCGCTGGAGGTGCAGATTGCCTTGAGTGCGTTGCTGGATGAACTGGAAGCCGAATCGCCGCAGCAACGCGCGATCGTGGACTTGAAGAACGTTCTGGGCCTGACAGACGAAGAAGTGGCCCAGACATTGGATGTTCCGCTCCGCACCGTGCAGCGCGAATGGCATGACGCGCGGGTATGGTTGTTCAAGCGAATGAGTAGGGGAGGATGGAACGCAGCCTCGAACACGAGCAGTTGATACCGATTCTCCAGGCGGCTCTGGATCGTCCAACGGAGAAGCGCGAGGACTTTGTGCGGGCAGCCTGCAGTGGCGACGAGGAACTTCATCAGGAACTGAGGGAGGCCTTGCAATGGGAAGAACGGATGGGGAGTTTCCTGCTCGAACCCATTGTTGATCTTGCCCATCTAGCCCGCCCCTTTCAGTCGGGCCAGGTTGTTGTCGAGCGCTTCGAAATTCTACGGGAGATCGGCGAAGGTGGCATGGGGGTGGTCTATGAAGCCTTCGACCGCAAGCTGCAGCAGAGAATCGCTATCAAGGCTGCAAAGCCGGGATTTCAGCGGCTGCTCTCGCCGGAACTGAGAGCGGCGCTGAAAGTAAGCCATCACAACATCTGCCGGGAAAATGAAATTTACACGGTGCAAACCGATGTGGGAGAGATCGACTTTCTCACCATGGAGCTGCTGGAGGGCGGAACCTTGTCAGCTTACCTGGCGGAAAAAGGCAAGTTAGGGCATGAAGAAGCGTCCGAAATTGCCTACCAGCTTTGTGTTGGTCTGGCCGAGGCGCACCGCAGGGGCATCCTCCACCGCGACCTGAAAAGCAGTAACGTAATTCTATCGCACGACGAAAATGGCAACCGGCGTGCGGTCATTACCGACTTTGGTCTGGCGGGTGGACTGAGCTTGGCTTCCGGTGAAACGGGAGGCACACCCGGATACATGGCACCCGAGTTATGGCGCGGGCAACCGGCATCGAAGGCCTCCGACATTTACGCGCTGGGCGTGATCCTGTACGAAATGGTGGCAGGATGCAAGCCGTACGACCAACGGCGGCAGGTGGTCGGTCCGACCGCAACCACTAGGACGTTGCAGGAACAGACACAGACAAGAGAAGCAGCGGTCCCTTTGCCTGCTGCGCTCGTGGGGGCAGCGGAACAACAATGGCGGCAACAAGAAGTCACCGTGTGCCCTCCCCGACCCAGTGCCTGGACAAAAAACCTGAACCCATGCTGGGACCGGGCCATCAAGGGCTGTCTAGAGGTGTCCCCGGCCGAGCGCACGCAGGATGTGAGCCAGGTACTGGCCGAGCTGCAGTGGAAACCAATCCCGAAATGGCCATTCGTCGTCACTGGGCTGCTGCTGGCTGTGCTGGTGGCTGCGGTTGCACTGAGTCGGCCGCTGCGGCTGTGGGTGACAGAGCTTATCTGGCCGCCGAACGTTCGGCTGGCGGTGCTTCCGTTTGATGGGCCGAAGGACTTGGCAGCGATCGGCGGCGGCGCCTTGCAGGAGGTGGCTGAACGCGTTCAGCAGTTGCCCAGCGAACGTAAGTGGCCGCTGAACAAGCTCAGCCGCAGTGTCGCTGTGATCCCGCCGTCGCGAATCGCCAACGCCCATGCGGAAACTCCGCAGAAAGCCCGCGATGCCCTGCATGCGACCCATGCTTTGAAGGTGAGTCTGCAACCCGAAGGAGACAGGCTCTCGGCCCATGCGGCAGTCATCGAGCTCAGTTCGCAACTGCCGGTAAAGGAGTTGTCCGTCCAGTATCAGAAGAAGGATGCCGGAGCAATGTCCGCCGCTCTAACGCACTTCGTGGCGCTGTCGTTTCGCTTGCAGGAGTCCTCATCGGATGACAAAGTTTCTCCGGCTGCGGCGGGATCGTATCTGCAAGGTATCTATTTTCTCAATCGCGACGCACACAGCTTTGATAGTGCCATAGTCCAATTTCAGGAGGCTGCTCGTCTCGACCCGAATTCTGCGCTGCCGCCCGCGGGCATGGCGTTGGCGCTGGTGCAGAAGTCCAGTGACACAAAACAAAACATTTATCTGGAACAAGCACGCGAGTTCGTACGCACGGCTCAAAGCCGCAACCCAGATTCGGTGCGAGTGCTGTTGGCGTCGGGCCGGGTGAATGAAGCGACCAGCCAATATAACCGAGCGCTAGCGGACTATCGCCGGATCCAGGAACTTGAGCCGCGCAATGTGGATGCGCTCTTGCGAATGGGCGTCGTTTATCAGCACCTGGAGGAGCCCGACGACGCCCTGAAAGCCTTTCGAAAAGCGGAGGAGCTTGATCCCGAGTATTACAGACCGTATCAAATGATGGGTGACTTCTACTACTTTCGCGGACGGTACGTCGAATGCGCCGAGGAGTATCGCAAGATGATAGAACGCGCGCCGGGAATGTTCGATGCTTATACCGCCCTGGCATCTCCCCTGGTCGAACTTGGGCGCTATTCCGAGGCCGAAGAGGTTCTGCAGAAATCCTTGAAGATACGCGAGACCGCGTATGCGCTCAATGGCTTGGGTGCAATTCGGTGTCGGGAGGGGCGGTTCGACGAGGCCATTGCATATCAAAAGCGAGCACTGGCTTACGATCCTCACAATTTCAACTGGTTGCTGAACCTGGGAGACAACACGCGCTGGGCGGGACATCCGGCCGAAGCCCGGCCCTATTACAGCAAGGGCAGAGATGAGGCCAAGGCGCAGATGACTTTGAACCCGCAGTCAGCCAGGGCCCGCGCCTATTTCGCCCATTTCAGTGCCAGGCTTGGGGACAAAGTGCGGGCAAAGGATGAAATCAAGCAAGCAATGAACCTCGCGCCAGGCGATAACGAAGTGCTTCTCTTCGTAATACTGACCTATGAAATGCTCGGGGAACGTGACATGGCGCTTGACGCTCTTCGCGGAGTTACTTTGGCCCAAATGAAGCAGTTCTCCCATCATCCAGACCTGGCGGGGTTTTGCCAAGACCCTCGCTTTAAACAGCAGATGTCCGACAAAGGAGGCTAATGATCATGGCTACCACGGTGAATTCATATACGTTCCAAATAAACCTGAACGGCGATCATGCTGAGCCAGTTGCGGCTTGGCCCGAAGATATCAAGGTGGGCGATCGCGTCAAGTTTGCCAGTAAAGATGGAGAGCCCCGAGTTGTCTTCGAGGGGACGAACCCGTTTTCGCTTGAGCCGGGATTCATCGTCTCGAGTTCCGACGACTTTCACGAGGTCCTCTGTTTACCGACCAAGGCTAATCCAGCCCAAGCGTATTGTTG
>CAZDYZ010000627.1:0-1561 GCA_964509525.1 uncultured Acidobacteriaceae bacterium | reverse complement strand
TTAACCAGGCCCGTGGCGGAACGGGCATACGCAGCTGCCTCAAGAGCAGCTTTTCTGTGGGTTCAAATCCCACCGGGCCTACCAGAAATCTGTCGTTCTTTGACAATTCAACGGAGAGTGGGCCGGACGGTAAGGCACTTGCCTGCTAAGCAAGGTTCTCGCAAGAGGCTAGCGGGTTCGACTCCCGCACTCTCCGCCACTGCGGAAGGTACCGCTGAATGGTCGGCAACTGGTCCTGAAAACCGGGGCATGGTGATGAGCCATGGGCGTTCGATTCGTCTACCTTCCGCCAAGTTTGCACAGGTGCGTGAGCCCGGCTGAAACGGACCGGCTGTAACCCGGTCTCCCCGAGTGGGACGCGGAGGTTCAAATCCTCCCCTGTGCACCATGTGCCAGCGTGCGCGAATTGGAATAGCGGCCTGCCTTAGAAACAGGTGTTTGAGAGTTCAAATCTCTCCGCTTGCACCAGTCCTAAATGTAGATGGACCCGAGAACCAACGCCAAGCCGTAAGGGAGTAGTGTTTAAGTATGGCGCAAGGCCCGACTCTGATTTTCGACAAATCATCGCTCGAGAGCCTCAACCTGGATGAGGCAGTGCTGCTCGACAATTTCTACAGGGTCCAATATCACACCGCTCTTTTTCGTTGAGTGCCTGGCCGATTTGGAAAAGCAGATCAAGAGCACTCCTGAACAACTCGTGGGCTCATTGGCGCTGCGCACCCCGGCTACGCTCAACATTCACGGGGATGTGGTCACGAATGAAATGGCCGAGGCGCACAGCAAGATCGTGCGCTTGGCCCTGCCGAAAGCCTCGTGATTTGCTGTGATTTGCCTCTTGTAAGTGCTTTAGAATCTGGCGGAGAGAGTGGGATGCGACACCGGGGGCTACTGATTTTGCCAGTCTTATGGGTAAAATCCATCGATATCAGTAGCATCCGCATCATCGCCACAGCCCAATAAAGCCCATTCTGACCGCTCAAACGCAGCCAATTTTAGTACGGAATCATACAGTGCAAAGGGTCTCAGCTGCGGGTTCTACGTCATGCTACATTGGGCAATCAAACGTCTGTGCCTTAATTTGTGAACTCAAGGGAGGCGCCGTATGCGGTTCTCTACTCGTCTCGTTTTGGGCGCCGTCATCTTTTCGCTCATCCGTCCAGCCTTCAGCCAACAGGCTAGACAGAAGGTCGGAACCGCCGACCAGCTCCCAGTCCATAGCTATCCCGTTTCCGGCAAGGCTTCGGATGTGCTCAACAACGACGCGGCATTTGCAAAGCTGACGTCGGCTCTCCAAACGGACCTCCTAAGCGATCTGCAGACCTACGATGTCGAAGACAAATCGACGGTCAAGAGCTATTACAGCTCCCTGATGCAGATCGCCTATCTGGACGGCCACTACGACGAAGCTCTGTCTTACATGGAGAAAAGCAACGCCCTGGAGGACAAGCCCGCCGCCCAGGCCATGGCAGGTTTAGTGGAACAACCACTGATCGACGCGGCCAAAGCGGGAACCGAGCGGGCCCAGAAAGTTTTCGAGTCGGAGTTTGCTGATCGCGTGCAG
>CAZDYZ010000626.1:0-2421 GCA_964509525.1 uncultured Acidobacteriaceae bacterium | reverse complement strand
AACCAGATCAGGTACCCGAATCACTGGATTGCCTTTAAGGTTATTGGCACCACTTCGAATCGTGATGGCATCGGCGCGCGCATCGCGGTTAAAGCAGGCAAGCGGCTCTTCGTCGATGAAGTGCGTAGTGGCTCCAGTTACATTTCGCAGAGCGATATGCGCGTGCATTTCGGCTTAGGCAGGGAGACGCGGGTCAATTCCGTCGAAGTGCGCTGGCCGAGCGGACTAACCGAGTCTTTCGATAATGTATTTGTCGACAAAATCAACCAATTGAGGGAAGGCTCTGGCGTGACGATGAAGAATGAGCCACCGAGGAAACCGTAGGAAATCCAGGTGCTCGAAGCCTTATGTGTGCCGCAAATTGATCTACACGCAGCTTTAGGACCGTGTAGCTGGATCGATTTCTCAGTCCGGCTACACGCGGCTGGATAGGGTTCTTTCTCAAATGTTGAAACATTACCCCTGGCAGCCCGCCATATTGAGTCCCAGTTAATGAAGGATGTAATTGAAGACTTCCCGAGTACGGGCGATCTCATGTATAAGCCGATTGGCCGTTCCCACACACTAGCAACGACTCGATTGTTCACCACACCTGATTCCGTTGAGCCAGAGAAAGTTGAGCGCGCGACTGATAATGCGAATTACGGATTCATCAGGACTATCGGCTAAAAGAGCGCAGATGTCGAATGGGCGCCGTGGGAGCGCGATGTTTGATGTGCCGTGCGAGCTAAGAGCGTTTCGGATCCAAACCACACTGCAGATCGGTCCAGGAGGGATATGTCGCAATCGCGCAGACAATTCTTGACCCGTGCTCCTCTTTCCCTGCTGGGAGTGGCGGTCGCGGCTTACAGCCAAACCGAGAAGCCCGTCGATCTGCCTCCAGGCGCCCCGCCGACATTTGGTACAGCGCCTGCTGTTGGGCCTGAGGTCTCGCCGTTCACCTTTGCCGAAGCCGAAAAGCTGATGCAAGAGCAGTTGAGCGGTGAAGAACTCGCTTTGGCTGCCTCCAATTGGCGCAATGCCATGGCGCCGCTCTATGAGAGAAGGACGGGGCCTCGTAAGGTGGCATTGGAACCAACGTTGGCTCCCTGGTCACGTTGGAGCGCTGTACTGCCCGGAGAAGAGGCTGGACCGCAGCGTGATCGATTTGTGCGCAGCACAACCCATCCCGGACCCCTGCCTGTCAGCGACGAGGACCTTGCCTTTGCGCCCTTAACCCAGCTGTCCCGTTGGATCGAGGAACGACAGCTTAGCTCGGAGCGGCTCACCCTCCTCTATCTCCGTCGACTGGAACAATTCAATCCTAAACTGCGCTGCGTCATCACGCTTACCAGTGAATTGGCGCTCGCTCAAGCCAAGAATGCCGATCACGAAATCGCTGCTGGAAGGTACCGCGGGCCGTTGCACGGCATCCCCTGGGGCGCCAAAGATCTTCTCGATACCGCTGGTATTCCTACTACCTATGGCGCCGAGCCATTCAGGAGCCGGGTGCCCACGGCGGACGCGACTGTAGTGAAACGTCTCCACGACGCGGGCGCGGTATTAGTCGCCAAGCTAAGTCTGGGTGCGTTAGCGCTCAACGACATCTGGTTCTGCGGCAAAACCATGAACCCATGGTTGCTGGAAGAAGGATCTTCGGGTTCCAGCGCAGGCCCAGGTGCCGCCACCGCAGCGGGACTGGTCGGTTTCGCTATGGGAAGCGAAACCGGCGGCAGCATCGTAAGTCCAGCCATGCGCTGCGGAGTGACCGGATTACGACCAACCTATGGACGTGTGCCGCGCACCGGTGCGATGACGCTATGCTGGTCACTCGATAAGCTCGGACCCATGACCCGCAGCGTCGAGGACGCCATGCTGGTGCTGCACGCAATCTCCGGACCGGACGCGGGCGACCTCTCAAGCGTGCCCTGCAGGCTTGACTTCGATGCCAACGCGACTGTGCAGGGGTTGCGCGTAGGCTACTTCCCTGAATGGATGAAGCAGAGCCCAGCCACCGACGTAGACCGCGCTGCCCTAGAAGCAGTCAGGAACGTCGGTATGTTCCCGGTAGAGGTAGCTATTCCAGACTGGCCCTATGACTCGCTCCAGCTAATCCTTTTCGCTGAAGCGGCAGCTGCGTTCGAGGAACTGACCGTCAGTCGAGAGGTGAATCTGCTCAAGATTCAGGTGCCTGACGCTTGGCCCAACACCTTCCGCCAGGCGCGGTTCCTTTCAGCAGTGGACTTCATGCAAGCCGATCGCTTCCGGCGCAAGGTGGCCATGGAGATGGCCCGCGTGTTTTCCCAGGTGGATTTGCTGCTTGTGCCTTCGCTGCGTGACGAAATGCTAACTATTACCAATTTTACTGGGCATCCTTCGCTCACGCTGCGCGCGGGTTTTGTCGAGGTGTCCGAGGCACGCAGCGATTGGGCGCCGGATCCC
>CAZDYZ010000625.1:0-4337 GCA_964509525.1 uncultured Acidobacteriaceae bacterium | reverse complement strand
GATCGTGGGAGGATTGCTGACAGGTTTGGCCCTGAGCCTGGTGCTTTTGCCTACTTTTTACACTTGGGTGGCTGGCCCGACCGATGTGCTGCCCGTCGAAGCAGAGGAGATCACCGATTGAGACACGCTATCTCAAGTCGCTTTCCGGCTGGGTGTATCCGGCTGCTGGTTTTGCTGTTGCCGGCTGTGCTGTCGGCACAAGTATCGAACCCGCCGCAGACCTCGTCTCCAGGTCCTGGGCATGCGCCTGCGTCCATGCCCGGTCTTCCGCAACTGCGGCCGACGGGAGCACCGCCGACCCCCAGCATGCTGATCAGCATCGAGCAGGCAATTGACCTTGCCAAGAGGAACAATCCTACCCTCGAAGCTAACCGCACGATGATCTCACAGAACAGGGAGCAGGAGGTCACTGCCAACCTGCGGCCCAATCCTGTACTGTCATGGGACGCGCAGTTTCTTCCGCTGTTTACCCCCGACCTGTGGACGGCCGATTACATCGACAGCACAGCGCAATTCGACATCGGACTGTCATACCTGTTCGAGCGCGGCAGGAAGCGCCAGCATAGGCTGCAGGCGGCCAAAGATCAGACCGCTGTAACTGAGGCGCAGGTGGCGGATGCGGAACGAACCACCGTCGAGAATGCAGCTCAGCAATTCGTCAACGCACTGCTGGCAAAGGCGAACCTTCAGTTCGCTGAACAGTTGCTCGAAAGCTATTTACACACCGTTCAAATCAGCGAGGAGCAGTACAAGGCTGGCGGTCTCAGCCAGGCTGATCTGCTGAAGATCCGGCTGCAGACTCTGCAATTCCAGACCGATGTGAGCGCTGCCCGTATCGCCAAGGCGCAGGCCTTGGGCTCGCTGCGGCAGTTGTTGGGATTCGACTCTGTTCCTCGCGACTACGACGTCGCTGGCGACCTGGCGTATCAACCCTTGTCGTTGCGGCTGGAGGACTTAGAGGCCCGGGCTCTTGCCTTGCGGCCTGATCTGCTGGCTGCCCGGCGCGGCGTCACCTCCGCCACCAGCCAGATCGGCCTGGCCAAGGCCAATGCCAGGCAAGACTTAAACGTTACCTTTGACTATTCGCATGTAAATGCAGCAAATGTAGGATCCTTCTTCTTCAACTTCCCGCTACCGATTTTCAACCGTAACCAGGGCGAGGTGGCCCGGACTTACTTCGTGCTGACCCAGTCCCGGTTCCTGGAAACGGCAGCTGAGCAGCAGGTTTTGACCGACGTGAGGAACGCTTACGAGGCGCTGCGCAATGGCGCAGATGTGGTCGAGTTGTATAACCAAGGGTACTTGCAACAGGCACAGCAGTCGCTTGAGATCACGCAATTCTCGTACCAGCACGGTGCCGCCTCCTTGCTGGATTTTCTGGATGCCGAGCGCAGCTATCGCGCTACCGAGCTGAGCTATCGCCAGGCGCTCGCGACTTATATGGATGCCTTGGAGCAGTTGCGTGAGGCAGTAGGGACCAGAGAGCTCCGATAAGAAACGCAGCCGAGGTTGTAAGCCAGACAGACCCGGGTGAGCTGTTTCTTCCTGTATTCTTGAATTCTGTCCATGCCCGAGAACGATTCACAGAGAACCGGATCCTGCCGTCGTACCACGGCCTTTGCTTTTCTGCTGGTTGCTTTGCTGTTGGGTGCTGCGGGGACACAGAGTACGGTGTTGCCGCCCGCTGCTCTTGCCGGCCCGCAGTCGCCAAATCAGCCTGTAACTGGGCAAACACCGGACACCTCCGGCACGACCCAGGTTCCGGGCGCGGGTGTCAGCGTTCAGGATCAGCAGCAGGGGAATACGCCTCCGGAATCCTCGGAGCCGCAGCCTGCAACCCGCATCACCAAGGCGCAGGCCAAGGAGTTGTTTCGTTCGGTGGACGTTATTCTGGGCTTCGCTAGCCAGGATACGGGGTTGCCGGTCCAACGAGAGGTCAAGCGCAACCTTATCACCCGCGAGTCGATGGAGAAGTATGTTGACAAGCGCATGCGGGACGACAAGGACACCCAGCGGCTGGAGCAATCGCGGCTGGTGCTGGAGAAGTTCGGACTGCTACCGCCAGGTTACGATCTGCACGGTGAACTCCTTCGCCTGCTGGGCGAGCAGGTCGCGGCCTACTACGATCCCAAGAGCAGAAGCGTGAACCTGCTGGATTGGGTGCCCCCCGATACCCAGAAGCCGGTACTGGCGCACGAGCTGACCCACGCGCTGCAGGACCAGAAGATCGATCTCGAGAAATGGGAGCGGGCCGGCGCCAAGGACGACAGGCCACTGCCTGACCCGCAGGAGTATGTCGTCGAAGAGGAACAGGCCGCTCGCCAATGCGTGGCTGAGGGGCAAGCCATGGTCGTCCTGCTTGACTACACACTGGCGCCAATGGGAAAGAGTGTCACAACCGCATCGGAGATTGTAGATGCCATGCGCGCCAGCATGGCTGAGAGCAAAGACTCGCCGGTGTTCGCGGCGGCCCCCATGTTCCTGCGCGAGTCCCTGATGATGCCCTACACCTGGGGGACCGACTTCGTCCGCATCGTGCTCAACCGCAAAGGCAAAGACGCGGCCTATGCCGGCACGCTGGAGAACCCTCCAGTGGATACGCGGCAGATTATGCAACCTGAAACCTATCTGCGGAACCAGGTGGTCGCACCGCTGACCCTTCCCAATCTCAACCAGCTGGTCGCTCCTGCTTACGAGCGCTTCGACTTTGGCGGAATGGGTGAGTTCGATGTCTACTTGCTGGCCAAACAATACGGTGGAGATGAAGCTCCCAGGAATTACTATCCGCACTGGCGCGGCGGATACTATTTTGCTGCCCACAATAAAACCGCACCGAAAAACCAGATTGCGATTTTGTACTTCTCGCGCTGGGACTCAACGGATGCCGCCCGTGACTTTGTCAAGCTGTACAGCGAATACCTCCCCAAGCGCTACAAGCGGGTGAACTGGGTCGCGTCATGCCGTGACGGGCAGACCGGTTCGGGTTGCACTCGCACTGAAGCGATGACCGAGCAGGGCAAAGTGTTCATGGAGTTGGCTGGCAACGATCTGCTGATTATGGAAGGATATGACGACGGTGTGATCGACCGTGCTCGCGGTGTTTTGCTCGGTGACAAGTCTCCGCCGGCAGCGGAAACGAAGGCAGGCAACTAGAACTGTCCCTTACTGCTCTCTGGGCAACACCTCGGCGAAGGAATCCTGCGCCGGCCGCCGCACCAGGTGCGGCGTGATAACCACCATTAGTTCGTCATCCATGACATTCTTGTTGTGTTCTGAGGCGGCGTAGGTGAGTCCCGGAACCTGGCTTAAGAATGGCCAGCCAGTCATGTTGAGCATATCCTCGCGCGAGAGTAAGCCCGTCACCACGCTGGACTCGCCGTCTTTCACCGAGATGGTCCCGCTGTATTCCCGATTGTTGATAATGGGAATCCCGTTCACGTTCTGCGTTCCCAGCGAGCGAATCGCCAAATCCAGTTTGAGGGTGATCTCCCGGTCACCGTGAATAAGGGGCGTGGCTTTCAGGATGAGGCCTAGATCTTCGAAACTGAAGGAAGGGAAAGGCGCTTTGTAGCTCGCATTGCCGACAACCTGCGCAATGGCAGGCGAGTTGTAGATAGGCGCGAAGGTTGCATTCACAAGCGGGTAGCGCTCACCGATTTTGAGCACGGCGGCATCGTTCTGTCCCGCCCTCAGCATAACGTGCTCCAGACTCCGTAGGTTGGACTCGTTCAGGCTCAACGTAACGGTCAGGCCGGTGCCACCCGAGGTCAGGCCAAAAAGGGTAAGTCCACCTCCGAAGGTGGCAAACGGCTGCGACAGAATTGAGTTTGACTGATTTGCCAATTGCCCCAGCAGCGCCTGAATCGCTGTCGAGTTTGCCTGGTTGATGCCGCCCGAGGCAATCAGTTGATTGATCAGGTTCTGCGCGCTTTGACTAAGGCCCGACAATAACGACGGGTTGATGCTGAACATGGTAAATTGCGTGGGCCAGCCGGTTCCGATTTGCCGCGCCAGGGTGGAGCTGATCTCGTAGACATGGATGTCCAGCATGACTTCAGGACTCCCGGCACTGAGGCTCTCCAGCAGTCGGGCTATGGCCTCGACAATCGGTTCCTCGGCGCGAATGCTAATTGTCGACTGCGACTTCTGTGCCACGATAAAACGCAGGTTGAACAGCAAGCGCAGCGAATTCAACATTTCGTTGAGCTGCTGGTCTGACTTGATATCCGGCAGATAGAACGTGCGCAGCGACATGCGTTCAGGCTCCGTCGGTTCTCGACCGTGTCGGCGGCGAACAGCATCTGACGGGACGACAGCGACACCCAAAAGGTCTTGGT
>CAZDYZ010000624.1:0-1731 GCA_964509525.1 uncultured Acidobacteriaceae bacterium | reverse complement strand
TGGCTCGTTAACCACGTTTTCTATCGCCAACGACGTCGCCAAGTATTTTGCCATCATTCCAGCCATGTTTGCTGGCACGTTTCCGGTGTTGAATGCGCTGAACATCCTGGGGCTGCGAACGCGTGAGTCCGCCATACTGTCGGCGGTGATCTTCAATGCGATCATCATTATTGCCCTGATTCCCCTGGCCTTGCGAGGCGTAAAGTACCGGCCAATGGGCGCCGCCGCCCTGTTGCGCCGCAACCTGTGGATTTATGGTGTGGGCGGCATCATCGTGCCCTTCATCGGGATCAAGCTGATTGATATGCTCATCACCCGCGTGGGACTGGCGTAAAGGCAGGACGACATGAAGCAGAACCTTAAGATCGCAATTCTAATGACCATCGTAACCACAATACTGCTGGGAGTCATATACCCCCTGGTGGTTACTGGCCTGGCGCAACTGCTGTTCCGCGACAAGGCCAACGGGCAGCTCATTGTGCGCAACGGGGAAATCGTGGGTTCGAGAATTATCGGCCAGGCATTTGCCGGCCCCGGTTACCTCCATTCACGGCCATCGGCGGCCGGAAACGGGTACGACGCAGCCAATTCCGGGGGATCGAATCTGGGACCCACCAATCGGCTATTGATTGATCGGGTGAAGGGCGACGTCGCGCGGCTGCAGGCTGAAAATCCCGGACAGCCGGTTCCCATTGATCTGGTGACCACCTCAGCTTCCGGATTGGATCCCGACATCACTCCGGCAGCAGCCGAGTTTCAGGTACCTCGCCTCGCCCGCGAGCGGGGCCTGAGTGAAGACCAGGTGCGGCAGATCATTCACCAATGCACCACGGGGCGGCAGCTGGGTTTCCTGGGAGAGCCTCGCGTCAATGTATTGGAAGTGAATCTCGCGCTGGATCAGGCGAAGCCGATGCCGGCACGCTAGTCCGAAGTCGGTGGCGACTGTCATCTCGCGCCGGGGCAGCTCATACCGGTCTCGCACAGATCCCCAGGCACTGCCCCCAAATTCACACTCCTTTCACACAATTTGGACATTGCGGATTGTCCGCAACCGGAGTATGCCCATAGACTAGGAGCGCAAGAAGACAGGAGAGGATTTTGGCCGAGGCGATCATTCAAGCCCGCGCGGTGGAGAAGTATTATCCACAGCCCGACGGCAACAAGATCGAGGTTATTGCCCCCACGGATCTAGAGATAAGCGCAGGCAAAATCGTCTCCCTGCTCGGTCCCTCCGGCTCGGGAAAATCCACGCTGCTGCGGATGCTGACCGGTCTCTCGAAGCCTTCGTCAGGAGAGGTTCTCTGGCACGGCAAAGCGATGGACGGCCAGATCCCCAATGTCTCCATTGTCTTCCAAAGCTTCGCGCTGTTCCCTTGGCTTACCGTGTTGGAGAACGTCGAAGCCCCCCTGGTGGCGCGGGCCATGGGGGCAATCGAGCGCCACAAGCGCGCTCTGAAGATGATCGACACGGTCGGATTGGACGGCTTCGAGACGGCCTATCCCAAGGAGCTTTCGGGAGGAATGAAGCAGCGTGTCGGCTTTGCCCGCGCCTTGGTCGTGGAGCCGGAAGTCTTGTTCATGGACGAACCCTTTTCAGCCCTTGATGTTCTCACCGCGGAAAACCTTCGCTCCGAGCTGCTGGAGTTGTGGCTCAACAAGAAGATGCCAACGACCGCCATCTTCGTCGTGACCCACAATATCGAAGAGGCTGTGCTGCTAGCCGACCGCGTT
>CAZDYZ010000623.1:0-6766 GCA_964509525.1 uncultured Acidobacteriaceae bacterium | reverse complement strand
TCGTTGGCATCGGACGCCGCCCAATGCTCATCCAGTGCGGCACTTATCTCTTGATCTCGCACTCCAGAATACCGCTCCTTCTGTTGATCGTTCATCTTGAGCCTTCAATTCGTATTTCCATATTGTTCTCCCCGTATTCCTCGAACCCGCATCCCAAATGAATCAGGTGACGCTAGTGATCAGAACAGAAACGCTTGAGGAGAGCAATTGGACGAAGGTATCGCCGATACTTCTGTGTCGGGGGTTGGACATTTGGGCAGAGAGATACGCGATGAAGAAGGTTAGGGCTCCCATTCCTTTCGCTGGTTTCCAACTCGGCTAAACGCCTGATTTCTAAGAAATTTGGGATAGCCCTAAGTTTTCGGCGCCACTTTGTAGCGCCTTAAAAAGTATTCAGCAATCTGATTTGGAGCATGATGATTTCGAGGTTAGTCGCCCGATCGATCTCAGTTGAGGCTTACGGATAGGTGCCAATCGGCGCAGCTTCCCGAGAACCGCGCTCCATCTCTAAAGTAGCAAAGGCGTAAAACTCGAGCCAGGCTTCTTCCATCTCCGGAGTGAAGCCGTCACCAGAGTGTGCTGGAACATCCATAGCAACGCTGAAGCAACTGGGGCGCCCCGCCGCGAACGGTCTCGGACCGAACGATGATCCGAGTCGTTATCGGAGCGAGGCTTAGATCAGAAGGTCAGCCACTTGCAGAGACCCGTTCCAGATGATCGCGGCGATAGATTTTATTTATTTCCCAACTTCATTGGTATCGGGTTAGAGTGCTATGAAAAATCTGCCGTTTTGTTGCTAAGAGCCATGAGCCATATTGGGCTGACTTCTTGTGAGTGATCACGTGGAACACATTTGCGCAATTCTGTCGTTACAAAGCCACCGGCGTCAGCCAAGATTTGAAGAATTTGGATCGCAACGCGCGGGTGACTAAAGCGACTGGAACTTTCTCCTTCGTTTTTGCCGGCGACGGAACAGGTGTCTGGAGGTGAATCAGTGGAGAGACTTGTGGTCGTGGGAAATGGAATGGCAGGAGTTGCTTGTGTGGAGCAGATCCTGCGCCACGCGCCCAAGTTCAAGATCACGATTTTTGGCGATGAGACTCACGTTAACTACAACCGCATTCTGCTGTCTTCAGTGCTGGCAGGAGAAAAGGCTGAGGATGACATCGTCCTGAACGGACTCGACTGGTACCGGCAGCATGACATCGATTTACGGCTGGGCGTTCGCATCGTGGACGTCAATTCTCAAGCAAAGACGGTCGTCGGTAACGACGGTAGCATTACTCCGTTCGACAAGCTCCTGCTGGCTACGGGAAGTTTGCCCGTTATTCCCTCAATTGAAGAAGTCACGAAAGACGGTGTCTTTGTGTTTCGCAACATGGAAGACACGCGTGCACTGTTGGAGCGCTGTCGGCCTGGGATAAGAGCGGTCGTGATCGGAGGGGGTCTGCTTGGCCTGGAAGCAGCCCGCGGGCTTCAGATACAGGGATGCGACGTCACGGTTGTCCATCTTATGGAGACCCTGATGGAGCGTCAGCTAGACGCAACCGGGGGCAGTTATCTCGCGACCAAGATGAATCAGGTGGGAATTACAGTGCTGCTCGGCCTGAGTACCACTGCAATTCTCGGAGATGAAAAGGTGGAGGCGGTTCAATTCAAAGGTGGCGGAAGCATACCAGCCGATCTGGTAGTAATCGCCGCCGGCATTCGTCCGAATGTTGGGCTCGGCCAGGCCGCCGGCCTCGAAGTCAAGCGTGGCATTGTAGTGAACGACTACATGGAGACTTCGCACTCGGATATTTTTGCAGTTGGAGAATGCGTGCAGCACAACGGTATCTGCTATGGACTTGTAGCACCGCTCATCGAGCAGGGTAAAGTGCTGGCCGCCACAATCACTGGAAACAAGGGGCCGAGGTATCAGGGAACTATTCCGGCGGCGAAGCTGAAGATCATGGGAGTTGATGTTTTCTCCGCGGGTGAAATCGACGACAAGGTCGACGGCTCGGAAGTAATCCGCTATGAGGATCCATCGCTCGGTATATACCGCAAAGTGACTCTCAAAGGCGGCAAGCTAGCGGGCGCCATCCTCGTTGGTGACACCGCCGACAGTCATTACTACATGGATTGGCTGCGGAGCGAAAAAAACATGGCCCAACTGCGGCGGCAACTCTTATTCCCGGCTCCGTCAGATGACGCAGGCATCGATGTCGCGCAAATCGCAGATAGCGACACGGTTTGCGGGTGCATGGGGGTCAGCAAGGGCGCCATCATTCGGGCGATCCATGAGAAAGGCGTGAACACGTTGTCGCAACTCAAAGACTGCACCCGAGCCTCGACCGGCTGCGGCAGTTGCGCCGGTCTTTGCCAATCTCTGCTCAAAGCGGTCGTACCGGAGTTCGAAGAAGAACTCAAGAAGACGATCTGCAAATGCATTCCATTTTCTGAAGAGCAGCTTCGCGGAATCCTCCGCAGTCAACAGTTGAAGTCCGTGCAAGAGATCCTGGAAATCTACGGTAACGGAATCGGTTGTGAAATCTGCAAGCCGGCGTTGAGTTACATGCTCGACATGCTCTGGTGCGGCGATCATGACGAAGACCGCTCGGCGCGCTTCATCAATGACCGTGTGCACGCCAACATCCAGAACGATGGAACGTTCTCTGTTGTGCCACGCATCCGTGGCGGCGTGACTTCGCCCGACGAACTGCGCCGAATCGCAGATGTGGCGGAGAAATACAAAGTACGCATGGTCAAGATCACCGGGAGCCAACGCATCGATCTGCTCGGTGTGAAGAAGTCGGACCTACCCAAAATATGGGCCGACCTCGGAATGCCTTCCGGCCAGGCCTATACCAAGGGTGTCCGCATGGTGAAGACCTGCGTCGGCACCGATTTCTGCCGCTTCGGCGTGCAAGACTCTACCAGTGCGGGCATCGAGCTGGAACGTCGCTTCGAGAATCTATTCACGCCGCACAAAGTAAAAATGGGAGCAGTTGGTTGTCCTCGGAACTGTGCCGAGGCCACGGTTAAAGACATCGGCCTTGTGGGACAGGAAGGAAACTGGCAAGTGGTGGTCGGGGGAGCCGCGGGCAAGAGGGTCCGCAAGGCCGACCTTCTGATAACGGTCCAAACCACAGAGGAGGCGCTGGAAGCAGCCGCTCTCTTTTTCCAGTACTACCGCGAGAGTGCAAACTATCTGGAACGTACTTACGACTTCGTGGAAAGAGTCGGCATCGAAAAAGTCCGCAAAGAAACCGTGTACGCGCTGGAGGCAACCAAGCGTGGGCTCCTGGAGCGGCTGCGCAAGTCGAAGGAACGCTCAAGCGATGCCTGGCTGGAACGCGACTCTCCCCACCACCCCACTCAATTCATACAAATCGAACCGCTGGAGGAGGTCCCTGCATGACGGAAGTGAAGCGATGGGTCCGTATCGCCCGCTGCCACGACATACCGTTGCGGGAGGGCCGTGCTGTAAAAGTTGGCAATCGCGAGATCGCCATCTTCAATCTCGAAGGCCGCTTCCTTGCGATTGAGAACCGCTGTCCGCACAGAGGCGGACCACTGGCGGATGGCATCGTCTCCGGCGCTGCAGTGGTGTGCCCTCTGCATGCGTGGAAGCTGAGTCTTGAGACCGGAAGCGGTCTGAGCAGCGCGAGCGCATCGAGTTGCGTTGAGACCTTCCGCACTCGGGTGGAACACGGCGTCATTCTTCTTGAGCTGAATACCGGTTCCCGAAAGGCGCAAGAAGCAGGACGTGAAGGGCTGTCAATGCATTGCGCGTATCCCAGCAGCCTTGGTGCATCAGGCGAATCAAGTTCAGCCACGTGACGCTTCCCTCCGGTTGTGTTCGAAACTAAGCACGACCATTTTGCCGTAACACAACAAGATGTGTTTGTGGACTACGTCAATCCAACTGTTCGCTAAGGAGAATTTCTTTACGTCGCTTGCAGGGATCGGCGTTGCGGGCCGCTTCTCTGCGGCGATCAATCTCGGACTGAATCAGCGTCTCATTGTCTAGCAAGGTGACGATCTGCGCCCAGATGAGCTGGTCCAGATAATCCTGCTGCACCGGACGGTTCGTGCATCGTGTATCCTGTGGCCAGCGATAACCATCCGTCCCCTCCCAAATACTCACTCGGGCGTATCCCGGTTGCGAGCGCTACGGCAAGCACTGGACCGTAGCGGAGAGGCCAGAGCGCCTTAAGAAATGTCTGTGCTTGCTCCACGGTCAACGAACACATTTCGCCTTTGGGCTGCTGCGGCATCTTGACATCATCGGCAGGATTCTCAAGCAAGACGTTAGTGCAATACCTGCCGCATCGCAGATCCTAACACGGCATGTGTGTAACGGACGGTTCGAGCGGACACTCCTCGCTCGATCATTTTCTGATGAGTAGTTTGAACGTCCTGAGTGCGGATTGCAGTCAATACTGTTTCGCGCAGGTGAGGGTCGGATGTAGCGCTGCAGCATGCCTTCGGGCTTTGCTCAGTGGCATCCCACCTTTAACCTTTGTTCTCAAATCTCTGTGTCTGCAAGCCTTACCGCATCAGAGTGCAAAATCGATGAAAAGGCTGCGCTCACGGTGAAAAATCGCAAGCTGTCACGGCTGCGTGGCTTCTTCCAGTTCTGCCGGCAACGCGGCTGGCTGGACAACAACCCTGCCGAGTTCGTGAAGCCGAGCCAGGAGCAGCCGCCGCAGCCGGAATACTTCCAGGCGGAGGAATTCTGCCAGCTGCTGGATACTTGCTACGTCTCGCACCGCTGGAAACGGGGGCACGACTACCACTACCGCGCCGACCGACTGCGAGCCTTCCTGCTGTTCGCACGCTGGATGGGTCTGGCCACGGTGGATGTCGTGCGCTTCCGACGGACCTGGTTATCGCAGGACGGGAGCGGGATATGGCGTGTGATGTTGTACCGGCAGAAGAATGGGAATCCGGTATATGTAGCTATCCCGGCTTACGTGGCCGAGGCGGTGCTGGCAGTTCCAGCAATGAGCGAGAACTACTTCTTCTGGAGCGGGAACGGCAAGCCCGACTCGGCGGTGCGTGCCTGGCGGCGCAGCCTGCAGCATGTGTACCAGGCGGCGCAACTGCAGCGCAACGGCAAGCAAATGCGAGCGCACACGCACATGCTGCGTCACGTGTTCGCAATAGAGAAACTCAATGCCGGTGCGTCGTTGGAAGATGTTTCGCTGCTGCTGGCGCACCACAGCATCAAGATCACCGAGCGACATTACTTGAAATTCGATCAGCGTCGGCAGGAGCGTCTAACACGAGCTGCGATGGTGGATTTCGAGCCAGGGCCGACGCCGCAACCTAGGCAATGAAGACCGGATCCTGGAAATGTCGATGGGGAATGCACAGTGTTCAGCTGATTAATCGTGGTCAGTGTCCGAGCCGGTCTACGGAATGCTCGGGCTAAAAGGGAAAGAAGTCCGCTGCCGGGCCAACGGCAAAGACCTGGGAATCCAGCCAGCCAGCCTGCCGGGATGAACACAAACAGGCCAATGACTGCAATCGCGGTGGCCCTATTAAGACGCATCCAGAACGGACGCAGGCTCATGCACTCTTAGCGAATTTTCACCTTTTATCCTATCCGAATGTGACAGCTGCTCCTTCGCAATGCCGCGTTCAATTGCTTGGATGAGATAAGGGCGAAGATTCTGCGGAGGGAGAATGTCGTGCAGTGCTCCCACTTCCATGGCGCGATGCACGCTGTGAATCCGGTCGAACTCGGCCGCCACTTCTCCCAGCTTTTCGGAATGCACGACTTTGAAGAGCTCGTTCCACTCGACACGCAAACGATTTTTCTCCGAACCTTGGGCCTGTGCCATTGCCTGGCTCAACGCCTCAAGTCGTGGATCCCTGCGGGCTCTGGCCTCGACTTCGCTGGCGAAAACCACCGCCGCAGCCGGGGCACCCCCGATGACGGATGCATAGCTCCCCTCCAGCGCCACCACTTCGAGCTGTTCGTTCAGCGTACGCGAGAACACAACGTAGGCACCTCCGTGATAACGCGAGATCACGCAAAAGATCATGGGGCCTTTGAAATTCACAACGGCCCTGCCGATCTCCGCGCCGTATTCCAGCTGCAGGCGGCGCATCGATTCCGGCGCGCCGTCGAAGCCGGAAAGGTTGGCGAGAATCACGACTGGCCGATTATTACTGGCTGCATTGATCGCCCTAGCCACTTTTTTGGAGGAAAGAGGAAACAGTGTTCCCGCAGTCCACTGATCCGGGCCATCGGCGGGAACAAAGCCGAATCGCGGAATCGGTCTCGATTCGATACCGATGAGGCAAACGGGGTAACCGCCGAGATGAGCATCCCAAATCACCGCCGTCTCTGCAGAACGCCAGCCCGACCATCGTTCCATGTGCTGATGGTCCTGGTCGGAAACAGCCAGCATTACCTTGCGGATGGCGAACGACTTCTTGCGCCCGGGATTCGTCTCGCTGGAGAAGATCTCGCCGATGTGTGTGAAACCGTCACCACCGGTGTCGGAGTGCGGATAGAACCTGATATCCCGATCAACCGGATCGGAGGTTGGCGCGCGCCGGGGGAAGCGCTCGCCCGGCGCTACATAGGTGTGCTCGTAGTGGCGCATGAGGATCTTGCATGCTTCGTCAATGTCGCGCGCGAAGTATTGCGCCTGTCCGTTGTAGCCCATTATGCGGTCGTATCCGCCGATGCCCTGATTGTCCTCGGCAGACACGCTACCCGAGTAGTCCAGAGCCCGTTTGCCGGTGAGCACCATGGCAGCTTTCG
>CAZDYZ010000622.1:0-2913 GCA_964509525.1 uncultured Acidobacteriaceae bacterium | reverse complement strand
CGCGGGGGGTGTGCTTTCCAACTTGGTGCTGGTTCCGTTGATCTGGTTTGTTGGCAGCCACCTCGACAGCGCAGTCTATCCAGCCAGCATTCCGATTTCGCATATGACCGCCGTGCAGATTTACCGAAGTTACGTTCGGTTTGTGGGGGTGGGAGCTATTGCTACGGCGGGAATCTTCGGGATCGTCAAGTCACTACGAATCGTGAGTGAATCGTTCGGCATTGCGCTGCGCACTTTCCGCCACCAAGAGACGCCCACCGTGGAACGTACCAATCGTGATCTCCCCATGGTTGCGATATTTCTCGGAATAGTCCTCAGCTCAATCGGTGTCGCCGCCTTTCTCGGCCACCTAGTGGTTTCGTGGATGCTAGTCGGAATCGCCCTGGTGTTGACGCTGGTATTTTCATTCTTCTTTACCTCGGTCGCGGCGAACGCAATTGCAACGACGGCCCGCAATCCGGTTTCGGGCATGACCATGCTTACCATCATTATCTCGTCAGTGGTGTTGCTGCAGTTCGGGCTGTCGGGAACGACTGGGATGTTCTTCGTTATGGCGATTGCAGGGATGGTCTGTACAGCTCTGTCGACCTCAGGGCAAGCGATCACTGATCTGAAGACGGGCTATTGGATTGGCTCAACGCCCGCAGCCCAGGAAAGAGTAAAGTTTTTGGGTGTCGTCGCCGCCGCAGCGGCTTCAGGCTTGACCATTGTGATGCTGGCGCGGACCTTTCAATTCGGCGAGGCGCTACCCGGGGACGTGCGTCCCGTGCTGGTTTCGCCGCAAGCGTCGATCATGAAGGCCCTGGTGGAAGGCTTTATGAGCCATCACCCGGTGGCCTATGTTCTGTTTGGCTCGGGCGCCATGATCGCAATTCTGTTGGAGATGCTCGGCCAGCCATCACTCATTTTTGCGCTCGGGATGTATCTGCCCCTTGAATTGAACACACCTGCGCTGGTGGGCGGATTCTTGTCCTACCTGCTGAACAAGCGTGCTGAGCGAACCGGCGGAGGACGGGGCAGAACGATTCGCGAACGCGGTGTAATCATCGCCTCCGGGCTTATGGCAGGTGGGGCACTCGGGGGCGTGTTCGGGGCTGCTTTGCGGCTGCTGCCAAGCTATCGTGAAGACCTTGTCAAAACGCCGTTCTACTCGAACGAGCCCATATCGCAGACGGTCTCCGCGCTGCTTTTCACAGGGCTTTGCCTGTACGTGTACTTTGGCTCAATACAGAGAATGAGGGAGTGAAATGGACCAAGTAGGCCGATTTGTTGCGGATGCTGTGCTAGGTATCGACACGCTTTGGGGTGGAGACGTTACGTGTCCGTCTGGAACGGGGCGGTTTATTGCCGACTCCTGGTTCTCTGATGAGCCGCTGCCTGCTGCCTACACCATTCCGGCGGCGTCACGTGTGCGGGAAACCGGTGGCGTCGGCGCCAAGAATATCGATCGCAATGCCATTAAAGCTTATCTGGCTGAGGTGGACCTGCCGAAAGCTATGGACGGAATATGTGGTGAAGCGGAAAGAATCGGCGGCCTGCGCGGCCATTATCTCGCCAACCTCACTTTCTGCCTTAGAACCATGTGGCAGCTGGCAATGGAGATTCTCGGCGAGGGCAAGCCCGTTCCCTACGAGCTTTGTGTACAGGCCTCTACGGGGCAGCTGCCAGAGCCATCCCATCCAGAAGACAAACGCGAGAGGGTTGCCGAGTTGTTGGACCGCGCAGGTTACTCGACGACCAATCCCGGGGGCCTGCTGGAAGCAGTGGATAGGTGGCGGCGTGACCGGGTAGTGCCGATGGCGTCGGTGCGTTCGCTGGGGGCGTCGGTAATCGCCTATTTCGATAACCTCAGCGGAGCTAACCTTCTGTCGTGTTTGCCTAAGGAGCTTTCCGATGTGCCACGAGCCAATATCCATTTTCTACCGATCAAGGATGCATGGTTTTCCGGCTCGATGAATTATCTGGGTCGGGCGAGGAGCGCTGATGGCCGTCCGCAGTACGAGGCGAGCTACGAGATAAACGCTTCCTTGCAAATTAGTTTTCCGGAATTTCAGCAGCTGGTGAGCCATGAAGTCGTACCGGGACACGTGACGACGTTTGCTTATCTTCAGAACCTATACGTCCGCGGGCTGGCCGATTTCGAAGCAACTGTACTGACGATGAATACGCGTGCCGCCACGCTGTTCGAAGGAATCGCTAACAACGCGATCCTGATTGCGCACGGCGTAACCGAGGTCGAACAGTTACCCGACGAGGATATGCAGATTGGCGTGCTGCTGGCACTATTGCAGGACGACGCCAAGAACCAGTCCTCCTATCTCACCTGGGGCGAGGGCAAACCACAAGCGGAAGTGGCAGCCATGCTGCGAGGAGACTTTCTCGTGAGCGAAGAGCGTGCCGACAAGCTTTCCGGCGCGTGGGGTCTTCATCCGTTGCTGGGCCGAATGTATCTTCCGGCGTATCGCTGCGGCACGGAGAGGGTTGCTGAACTGCGACGGAACTTCTCTCCCGATCGCGTACTTCCGGGCATTTATGGCTGCTTTGGACTGGTGGATATCAGTACCGTTGACGAAGCGCTGCGGGGAACGAAGACGTAGAGCCGGCTGTTAAATCAGCCTGCTGAATGAAGCAGCACAGTGGGGGTCATTCGTAATGTTGGTTGGGATCCTACGTCTCATGGCAGGGTCCCCGACTTCGCCGCGAATGCCAGTCAGGAAGGGGGAGCGTTTGCCTCATCTGGCAGCTCGACGCCTTACGTCCGTGTCGGGAATTGGCCACAAGCCTGCATACATTCCACGGGCTCTAGGTGGGCGGTGAAGTGCCGCAGGAACGGCGCCTCAAACGTGAGACGCATGCCCTGGATATGCTCGCGGCGTTGCCATACTGCAAGAATCACCTCGATAACGTAATCAA
>CAZDYZ010000621.1:0-3249 GCA_964509525.1 uncultured Acidobacteriaceae bacterium | reverse complement strand
ACCGACGAAGACACGATTTCTCTACTCCGTCGTCTGGCCGTTCACTACCCGGACGACGTTATCGCTGGCATTCTCAATCGTCAGGGACGCAAAACTGCAAACGGGGAACGCTTCACGGCGAATCAGGTTGGCAGTCTGCGTCGCTATCGCAATATCCCGCGCTACGAACCGCCGGTAGAGCCACCCGCTGGGCAGGTTGTGCCGATTCGCCAAGCAGCGCAGATCTTGGGTATCAACACTTCCACTGTTCATCGCTGGCTAAATGATGGTTTCATTGCTGGAGAACAGATAACGCCTGGAGCACCGTGGCAGATTCGTATTACCGATGAGTTGCGTGCACGTTTCGTGCAGCAAGCACCGCCAGATTATCTGCCCATGCTGGAAGCCACGATGAAACTGGGAGTGTCGCGCCAAACCGTGTTGCAGCGTGTAAAGCGTGGCGAGCTCGAAGCTGTATTAGTTACGCGCGGACGTCGTAAAGGCTTACGAATCAAAATCGTAGACGATCAACCCGGGCTATTTCATCAATAAGGGGGCATTGTGTAGATGGATCCAAAAATTTCTCCAAATCGAGATCCACCACCCAGCGATGTCCTTCGGCAATGTATTGCTGTGCCTCGTGCACCGCCTGCTGAGCGCTATGGCCCGGTCGAAAGCCGTGACTATGCGTGGAGAATGTCGGATCCCAGCGCTTCTGCAGAACCTGCAACACCGCCTGTTGGACGAATCTGTCCCGGACAGTGGGAATGCCGAGCTTGCGCTTTCCACCGCCATCCGGCTTATCGATTTCCACCCGTTTCACCGGCTGCGGTTGATAGGTTCCGTTTCGTAGCTGTTCCCCAATTTCTAGCTCGTGTTGCTTCAGGTAGTCCGGTAATTCGTCGACGGTCATCCCATCGACTCCTGGGCTCCCCTTGTTGGCCTTGACTCGTTGTAGTGCCTGCTCGCAATTTTCCAGCTCGCAGACTTCTTCCATGAGTCGTTCGGTTCCAGCCAGGCTTTCAGTCCTGCGCTTCGCCACCAGCGTTTCGGTCCCTTGCTCGACGGCCTTCGGAGCTTCACTCCTATTTTCCGTCGGAAAGGCCAGCACCCCTTGTTCGGGCTGGTTTTTCTGCCGCTGTCCGCTCGTGAGTCGCGCCACTTCCTTGCCTTTCCCTTTACTCCCCTAACCGGGCACCGTTCGGGCCTTCGATCACCGTTCCCGGTTTGGCCTATCTGTCTTGGTAGGGCCTAGCGGCCCGCGAAAGCTCATGAAAATGGGTCAGAGTTACGGCAGAATTAGGAAAGGTTCGGAGCGGCGAGATCGAAGAAACAGTGGAGAAGTCGAGGCTGTCTATCTGTCTGATCCGGAGCGTGTGATTGAGCGAATAATTGGGCGTTGTCTTCCCCCGATGGGAGTGGCGATAGCCCGCGACCCTGGATAAAGTAATTTGCGGCACGCTCTCCGCCCCCGATCCAGGAGGAAGCGATGTCTTACCGGATAGCAGGAATTGACGTTCATAAGAAGATGCTGGCTGTGGTAGTAGCCGACGGCGCAGTCGAAGGCGAGTTCCAGTTTGAGAGGCGCCGGTTTGGCACTACCTCTGACCATCTGCGACTACTGACCGAATGGCTGATCGAGCAGGAGGTCGAGGAAGCGGTGATGGAATCGACGGCACAGTATTGGAAGCCGGTCTGGGAGGCGCTGGAACGGTACTGGCAACCGACGTGCCAGAAGCGAGAGAGCGCAGGCCCGATGTCGGGAAAGCTACATCTGGCGAATGCGGTGTCCAATCGCGGGCGGCGGGGGCGCAAGAAGGATTTCCCTGACGCCGAACGACTGGTCAAGCGGCTGGTGGCGCAGGAGCTGACCCTGAGCTTTGTGCCCGAGGCCGAGCAGCGTCTCTGGCGCACGGTCACGCGCAGAAAGTACCAGTTGACGCGTGACCGAACGCGGTTACATAACCAACTGGAGTCTCTCCTGGAAGAGACCCATATCAAGTTGTCCAGTCTGGTCTCGGATCTGCTGGGCGCCAGTGCACGGCGTATGCTGCAGGCGCTCGCGGACGGGGAAACCAACCCAGCGACCTTGGCCGCCCTGGCTCATCAGCGCCTGCGGGCCACGCAGGAACAGTTGCGCAACGCGCTCGGAGCGTGTACGGAGCTCAACCCGGTTTATCGGCGACTCCTGAAGATGGCGCTAGAAGAGTTGCAACTGATCGAGCAGCAGATTGGCCAACTGGACCGGGAGATGGCGGGTCTGCTCAGCCAGCACCAGGAGGCGGTTCGGCGGCTGGCGGAAGTGCCCGGGCTGGGCGCAGATTCGGCGCAGCAAGTCATTGCCGAAGTGGGTGCCAAGGCAGCTACCTTTCCTTCGGCTGAACAGCTCTCCTCGTGGGTGGGAGTATGTCCCGGAGACGACGAGAGCGCGGAAGTGTCCCACAGCCACCGCTCGCCCAAGGGTAGTCGCCACATGCGACGAATTCTCAATCAAGCTGCGAACGCTGCGGTCATGGCCAAAGGAAGCATTTTCGAAATTGTGTATCGTCGCCTTGTGCCACGCCTGGGACATAATCAAGCCATCGGGGCGATTGCACATCGGCTCTGCCGACTGATCTGGATGATTCTGCACAAGGGAGTTCGTTACGAGGAACGGGGTCCAGAGGTAAACCAAAGGGCGAAGCAAAAACGCACTGTCAGAATGATCCGCGAACTACGCAACCTCGGCTACCAGGTCGAGCCGGCGAGTCAACTGAGCAATCCTGTCTGAGCACGAGCAGGAGCAGGAGCGGGAGCGGGGATTTTCGACCCTGTTTCTCGATGGGGTGAGTCTGCGGGTGCGCCGGCCCAGCGGTCGGCAGCGGGTGCAGATGCTGGTGGCCTACGGGGTGCGAGCCGACGGGACGCGGCAACTGCTGGGCTTTCTGCGCAGCAAGGGCGAAAGCCAAAGTGCCTGGGAAGGTCTGTTGCAGGACCTGTATCGCCGTGGGCTGCAAGGCGAGAACCTGTTGCTGATCGTCACCGACGGTTGTGCCGGACTGGCGGCCGCGATCGAAACCGTCTATCCCCGGGTGCTGCATCAGCGTTGCTGGGTGCACAAGATGCGCAACCTCCTGGAGAAGGTACGCCGCCGTGACCATGACGAAGTGAAGCAGGGCGCTCAGGCGATCTACGGCGCTGGCAGCCGTCGCCAGGCGCAAGCCGCCTTTCGGGCTTTCCGTCACCGCTGGCAGGCGGTGTATGGGGCGATGGTGCGGCAACTGGAGCCCG
>CAZDYZ010000620.1:0-4637 GCA_964509525.1 uncultured Acidobacteriaceae bacterium | reverse complement strand
CGACCAGCAGTCTCCACCGGAAAGGACCTATCCTCCGTTCCATCCAGAGTCTCAGCGACGGGCGCTTGGTCGAATTGGGCTGGAGATCTTGGTCCACAAGGGCCGAAAGACGGCGTCGCGCAGTGTCGTCAAGGTTGCACGGCAGCGTGGCTGCCTTTCGCGAAGAACAGAGGAGTATTCAATGGCTGTCAAAAAAGGCGGTCTTGAACTGTTCATGCCGAAGACGGGCCTGGGTCATCAGCACCTCGAATTCTGGTTCGCCACGAAGGCTTTGCATCAGATGATCGCGCACGAAATAGGGGTAGCAAAAGAACCCACCCCCGATGCTATGCCGCAGCATGTGCAAGGCGGAAGCCTTGTCACCTAGAACCGCATAGGCCTGCGCGACCTTGTAAATGCCTTCGGGGTCACTCACACCGCGCTCTTCAATCTTGTCTTCCGTTTCCCGCAGAAGTTTCAGACCATGGAGGTTATCGTGCTTGATCGAGTAGCTGAATGCTTTGCCTACATTCGCAGGTAACAATGAAGGGTCCTTTTCATAAGCCCGATCAAAGTCCTTAGCAGCCTGTTCGCGATGGTTGATATAGTACTCGGCAAGGCCACGGTAGAACAGGATATAAGCAGAATCATTAGCCGGCAGACTCTGGAGAAATTTGTCATAGTCTCCCAGGTACAAATAGCTGTTCATCGCAGCACTGCTTATCTTGACCTGAGGATTGTTCTGGCGGGCTTTTTCACACTCCGCCACCGATTCCTGCAACATACCGGCAAAGCGCAAAGCATAACCGAGCTCCCAGTGGGCTTCCGCGTTATTGGGACTAGCTTGCAGAACTGATCGCAACAAGGGTACGGCCTGCTCCACTCTGCCGGTATCGGTTAACAGGTTGGCCAGATAAATTCGTGGTTCAACCAAAGCAGGGTTTAATGCGATCGCCTTCTCATAGGCAGCTTGCGCCTTGCCGTAGTGCTCTCGCCCGCCGAACTGAAGCGACGCGTTAGTCGTATAGGCCCTCCCCAGTTGCGCCCATGCGGGTGCATAGTTCGGTTCTAGGGCGGTGGATTTCTCCAGCACATCGATCGCGGCTGCGAATTCATTGAGCGAGTAGAGATCGATTCCCCGCAGGTAGTCTTCATAAGCGGCACCGCCAATCGGCTTCTCGGGCCTGAGATTGGCGGCTTCCGCGGGCGACAGCCTCAACTCCAGTTGCTTGATGATCTGCTGTGCCACCTGATCTTGAACGGTCAGCAGTTTGTCAGACTTGACGTCAATCGCGTCTCGCCAAAGAATCTTGTCCGGTTTTACATCGACCAATTGGGCGTTAATCCGCAGATCGTTGCCGTCTTTAAGGAAGCTGCCCGTGAGCAGTGTGTCCACGTTTAGATCCGCCGCAACCTTCTTGGGGTCGATGACCTGATTTCGATACTTGTCCACTGAAGACGACGGACGAACGACAAGGGCGCTGACATTGTCAAGTCTGGTGATGATCTCGTCCGCCAATGAAAATCCGAGGTAATCAGTCGCAGGGTCCCCGTTAAGATTGCGAAAGGGAAGAATTGCCAGGGTGCGCGGCTGCTTCGATGCGGGCGGGGTAGGTGACTTTCTTATAGCGAAATAGCCACCGGCAGAAAGCACAACCAATAACACTGCGATTCCCGATAACCACCAACGCCGCGAAGAACCTTGATGCGAAGGGCCTGCCAACGCGCGTGCTGGCCCAGCCCGATCCGCCAGGACCTTCTCCACTTCAGCTCGTACAGGACCTTGCAGTTTGGCTTGGAATTCCGATTCCTTCTTGAAGCCCTGAAGATCAAACAGCAGTTCTCCCACCGACTGATATCGGGTCTCGCGGTCCTTGCGCAGAGCTTTGGTGATGATGCGCTCAATTTCAGGCGGCACATCCGCGGCTAACTCTGCGGCAGGTGCCGGCTCACATCTTAAGACTTCAGCCATCACATCGCTCGCCGTCTCACCTCCAAAGGCCGGTCTTCCCGTAACCATTTCATAAATAACTGATCCCAGGCTGAAAATGTCGCTGCGTGCGTCGACGGCAGCGCCCCTTGCCTGCTCTGGAGACATGTACCTAGCCGTGCCCCGTACCATTCCGGGGTCGGTGGTCAACAGTGCGATGTCCGGCTCGGCGCGACGAATTGCCAGTTCGAAATTTCTCGAGGTTAGCTTGGCGATTCCGAAATCAAGGATTTTCGCAATCCCGTCGCTTCGAACGATTACATTCTCCGGTTTAATATCACGATGAACGATGCCACAGCCGTGAGCGGCAGCCAAAGCGCTGGCAATCTGTATTGCAATGTCAATGGCAGCATTTATCTCCAGCCTGCTACTCGCCAATTTCTGGCGAAGGGTCACACCTTCGACAAATTCAGAAGCAATAAAATGCAACCCCTCGGACTGTCCGAACTCATAGATCGTAAGAATGTTAGGGTGATTCAGGGCGGAAGCTGCCTGTGCTTCCTGTTCAAAACGATGCAAACCACGCTCATCGCCCGTCAGTTCCGGAGGAAGCAGCTTGAGCGCAACCTTGCGTTTGAGGCGCGTGTCCTCAGCTAAGTAGACCTCACCCATGCCACCGGCTCCGAGCAAGGACATCACCTTGTAATGGGCCAGCAGAGTGCCGGCTGCAACCGTAGTTCGGCGATGCAGTCCCGACTGAATGCCGGTATCGTCCAGGTTTTGGCCCTTTTCCTGCGTCATCCTATGAGCCACTTCAAGGACGGCCTGCGGTACGAAGTCTAGTGGTTCTTCGGCGGATTTCAGAAGTGACTCAACGTCCTTCAGTAACTCGATGTTTGAGCCGCAGGCTTGCCGGAGAAAGGCTGGACGAGCCTGGATATCGAGAGCGAGAGCAGCATGGAACAGCTCTTCGATCCGGCGCCAATGGTCGGCGGGGTCCATGCCGCTGTGTCTCTCCTACGACTGGTTCTGTGCCAGTTCCCGATGTAGCCAGGCCTTAGCTAATTTCAATTCACGGTGGACTGTCGCTGGAGAAATGTCGAGCGCTGCCGCTGCTTCATCGTAGGTCAGGCCCCCGAAGAACAGCAGCTGGATGATGTCGCTCTTGCGCGCGTCTAGAGCTGCCAGGCGTTGAAGGGCTTCGTCGAGTTCCAAAACGGTGGATGCGGCCTCCGGTCCAACCACAAGCGCTTCATCGAGCGGAATCGGTTGCACTCCGCCGCCCCGTTTCTGGCGACTATGTGTCCGCGCGTATTCCACAAGAATACGGCGCACCACGCGCGCGGCCACCGCATAGAAATGCGCTCGGTCCTGCCATCCGATGTCAGCGTCCATGAGGCGGAGGTACGCCTCATGGACCAGAGCCGTCGCTCGGAGTGTGTGCCCGGGCCTGTCTGACCGTAAGCATCGCGCGGCCAGCCGGCGCAGCTCGTCGTAAACGATCGGCATCAACTCGTCAAGCGCCTCATGGCTGCCACCCCTCCATTGCTGAAGGAGCTTTGTAACGTCCTGCCGATCGGACGACATCCGTGTTTCCTTGCCCTGGAAGGTTCTTTCGGCCCCACAATTAAATCGTTTCCATGCGCCCTGGACAACCTGCCTGGTACCTTCGCAGCCCCTGACAAATGGGAAACGACCTGATCAGGTGAGAAAACTCCCCGTCACAAGATTTTTCCGCAGGATTATACCTCAAAGCAGGCTTTTCGAATCTCCATCACCTGCAACTGCCAAAATCTTTTGTCTTGCATGAGGGAATTCCGAGTTGGATGTCACATACATGAGCGGGAGGCCACTGCAGTCGTTGGAAGATCTGCAGAACTGCTTCTAAGAAAACTACCGGATTTCAATTCTTACCGGCCATCGCCGGGAAAAAACACAAGGAGTGACCATCATGAAACGCTTTCAATTGTCGGTCATAGAGAAATGCAAGACCGTGTCACATCGACTCAAACTTACCATGGGAGCGCTGGCATTGGCTTGCCTGGCCCTACTACCGACAGGGAACATGCTGCAAGCTCAGGAGACGACATCTAGCCCGTATCTCAAAGCAACATTGAAGTCGTTTAACCAGGTCCCTGCTGTTCTCGCACCTAGCGGTGGACATTTTGAAGCACAACTCACGCCAGACTTAGCCATCGCCTTCTCACTGACCTATGAGAACATGAGCAGCCCGGTGGCCCAGGCTCATATTCACTTCGGCGCGAGCCGGACCAATGGTGGCGTCGCTGTATTTCTGTGTGGAGGTCAGAAGGCGGCGTGTCCCGCTTCAGGCACCATCAGCGGCGTGATTACAGCGGCAGATGTGAGCACCTTGCCAGTAACCAACGGGGATTCGGTGATCCCGCAGGGTATGACACCGGGTGACTTAGCCGGTCTTTTTGAGGCAATTCGCGCTGGTGCTACCTACGTCAACGTCCACACGGAGAACTTTCCGAGTGGTGAACTTCGTGGACAGGTCCAAGTTGCGGGGCAAAACACGGCCCAATAAGCAAATTGCAACCCCTGTGGGGCAAGTGCGGGGCGGCATTAGAAACCGCCCCGCGATCAATTTTCTGTCCAGCAACGCTCCCCCTCCAATTCCAGACTCCCGGACTCTGTGCGAGAGCATCGCTCGATATAACTTCTCGTCCGAACATAAGTTATGAGCATGCAGACCGCCCACCTATGA
>CAZDYZ010000619.1:0-2265 GCA_964509525.1 uncultured Acidobacteriaceae bacterium | reverse complement strand
TGATGAAGCCGATTGAGCAGGCCGGCGCATGGCTGTTCCGCGTCGCACGTAACAGGATCATCGACTTATACCGCCAAAAAAAGAATGACCCCCTCAGGAAGGAGGGCACGGTTGTGGAGGATGGAGAGTTGATCAAGCTGGAAGACCTGCTCCCGTCACCGGGAGCTGGACCCGAAGCGGCATTTGCACAAAACTTGATCCTGGCAGAGATTGACGATGCCCTGGAGGAGCTTCCTGAGGAACAACGCGAAGTCTTTCTTGCCCATGAATTTGAGGGTAGAAGCTTTAAGGAGCTTGCTGCTGCAACAGGCATCAGCGTGAATACATTGCTGTCACGCAAACACTACGCAGTGCTTCACTTGCGACAGCGACTACACACCATGTACGCGGAGTTTACAAAATTATGAAGATCGCTATAAAGAATTGGATAGCAAGGGCAATCAAGATTGCTTTGCTGGGAGCAATAGCTGTTGCTGTGTTCGGTTTTGTGGTCATGAGCCTCTGGAACTGGCTGATGCCGGCCCTTTTTGGGTGGCACCTGATCAGCTTTTGGCAAGCTCTTGGGCTCGTCGTCTTGAGCAAGATTCTTTTTGGCGGATTCCACAGGCATGAGCGCCGGCGCAAACCTTGGCGGCATCGGATGCAGGAGGGATGGGAGCGGATGACGCCCGAGGAACGCGAGAAGTTCTGTGAGGGCATTGCGGGGATCTGGGGTCCTGCACGGACCGAGCCCAGCAAGTCCGAATAACCCACGACGTCGGCAGTGTGGCACTTCCCAAGTCTGTTGCACCGTGTCTGGTCTGGTCTCCAGTCTCCTTTTCATAATCTCCTGAAGACTCTCCCCGGATTTGTCCGCAATTACTGGGAAAAGCATCAAATAAGCATCAGCCCGATTAGTGACTCACAAGAGAGCTGGATGAACTCGTGGTCGACGGCGCTGAGCGCCTGCAGAAACAGTACCCCTCACCTCAGGGAAGCACGGTCCGCTGGAATCCTGTATCTAATGCCGCTCATAGTGGATTCAACCTCCTGTACTCCTCGCTCTACATAGAACTTGCTCCAGTCTAATAGCCCCGCATTGTTCCCCTTCTCACCGACTGGCGGCCGGCAATCTCCTTCCAACCGGTACAATGTTTGTACTCTTGGTCAAGATCGAAAGACGGAAGTGGAGATTCTGCATGTCCCCATCCGGCGCTCGGGAGGTAGGGCTGCGAGCAGAGATTACCCTGGTTGCCATCGCACTTTGCCTTCTAGTCTTCCACATTTCCACTAACGGCGCATACGGCTTCCATAAAGATGAACTCGCCACTATTGACGACGCGCACTTCCTCGCGTGGGGGTACGTTGCTTATCCGCCTGTAACTCCGCTCTTGGGGCGAGCGGCTTTTGAACTCTTCGGAAACTCTTTGCGCGGGTTCCGTTTTTTTCCTGCACTTGCTCAGGGCATAGTTGTCTTTGTGAGCGGGTTAATGGCATACGAACTAGGAGGCAAGCGCTTCGCGCAAGTGGTTGCCGCTTTGGCGGTTGCCATAGCGCCTATATCGCTCGCTGGCGGAACACTGCTGCATTACGTCAGCTTCGATTACATGTGGTGGGTCCTGGTGGCCTACTTACTCATCCGCCTGCTTCGAACCCACGACGAGCGCCTATGGCTGGCCATTGGCGCCACGATTGGTCTTGGGATGATGACGAAGTACACAATGATTTTCTTTGTGGGGGGCATCATCGTTGGTGTTCTTCTCACCGATGCACGACACTATCTCAAGAGCCGGTGGTTATGGCTTGGAGTAGGCCTGTCGCTGCTCGCATTTCTTCCGAACTTGATCTGGCAAATGCAGCACCACTTTATCTCTCTCGATTTCCTCCGGCATATTCATGCGCGCGATGTTCATTTGGGTCGAGCAAGAAATTTTCTGCCCGAGCAATTCTTTATAGCCACTAACCTGGTTACCTTGGCGTTGTGGCTAGCAGGGTTGCGCTTCTATTTCTTCACAGAGGATGGCAAGCCTTACCGCGTGATGGGGTGGGCGTTTCTCGTTCCCTTGGTGCTGTTCATCATCGCAAAAGGGCGAAGCTACTACATGGCGCCTGGATACCCGATGCTGCTGGCAGCTGGTGCTGTGGTGGAGGAACGATGGATCTCTTCGCTTTGCAATAGATGGTCCCGTTTGTGGCGCGTCGGTGTGTTTGCAATACTGGGATTGGGGGCGGTGCTCGAAATGCCCCTGGTGACGACGATAGCCCCGCTCAACTCCTGGGTTTGGA
>CAZDYZ010000618.1:0-5041 GCA_964509525.1 uncultured Acidobacteriaceae bacterium | reverse complement strand
CGATCTGGTTGGCGTAGTCGCTGGGGAAGTATATCAGCACCCGGCTACCATCGGGCGCCTGCCACCAGAACAGCCGATGAGGGAACTTAGTGAATTCCGACGCCCACAGTAGCTTCTGGGTGACAAAGTAGTTGATGCCCGAACGCTTGTAGATTTGCGGAAGTTGCCAATTGTAGCCGAACGAGTCGGGGTTCCATCCGATGTTGATGTTCACTCCGAACTTTTGCAGGAAATAGCGTTTACCGTACAGAATCTGGCGCACTAGTGATTCGCCGTCAGGCATGTTGAGATCGGGCTCGACCCACATGCCGCCGATAACCTCCCAGCGGCCCTCCTTCACTCGCTGCTGGATTTCCTGGAACATGGCAGGGTATTTCTCTTCGATCCATTCGTACGCTTGCGCGGCGCTCGCGGTGAACTTGAATCCGGGATATTCCCGCATGAGCTGCAGTGCGGTGCCGAACGTGTTGTGAACAACTTCGACGGTTTCGGTCCATGGCCAGAGCCAAGCCATATCAATGTGGCTATTGCCAACAGCGGCGATGCTGAACTGTCTCACGTAAGGCCGCAGCACGTTGAGCTTGTTTTGCGCATCGCCCAGCGATGCGTCAAAGGCCTGCTGATTGCCTGTGTCGAGCGCAGCAAAATCGATAGCTTTTACCACAGCGTCAAGTTGCTGCTGACGTTCGGCTTTGCCATCGGCGTAGGCGGCGATGATTAGCTCCGTTGAAAGAATTTCCAACCGCAGCAGCGCGGGATGAGGACGGTTGTCTGGCGGCTGAATCTTTAGCTCGGCACGCTCAATGCGCGTGGAATGGCCTCCGCAGCAACCGCCTCCGCCAGTGTCTAGGACTTGCAGCGCTAGCACGAGCTGTTGTCCAGGCTCCGCGCTCTCGATCAGCGGAATCAGTACCTGCCCATCCTGGTCCGTGCGCGCCACCATCGATCCATTAGCGAAGACACTTACCTGGATGGCGTCGTCGCTGCTGATGTGCATGTCAACTACGATGCGAGCACCTTGCAGGCTGTATCCTTTCACCTCCGCTGGTATGTCAATGGTTTGGCGTAGCCACCGCGATCCCTCCCAGTTTTCGCCGATGTTCACCTGCCGCCAGCCGTACGTACTTAGTGTCGGATCTTCGCCATGCGGAAGATCGGCGACGTGCATAAGCCAGCTCGGCAGCAAAATCGTGGTGATGGATTGCAAATGGTCGAGAGCCGATTGGTAGGGGTCGGGAGAAGGGGCCGTGGATTGTGCGAATGCGCAAGCCACGGGGAGAAGAAAGATCAAAAATCGCCGAATGCAGTTCATACGAGCGCCCTTTGACAGATTGCAGATGGCAAAGAGTGAACAGCGTTCCCTAATACTCAATCCCAAGGCGGTACTGCATCTCCTCCAGAGTGATGCCTTTGGTCTCGGGATAGAAAAAGAACACGACGAAGAATTGCAGAACCATCATGGCAGCGAAAAAGACGAATGGATAAGCACCCGATTGGACCGCCAGCACCGGAAAGATTCCCGAGATAATCGCATTCATGACCCAATGGGTCGAACTCCCAAGGCTCTGTCCTTTCGCACGCACACGGTTTGGAAAGACTTCACTGATGAACACCCAGATCACCGCACCCTGCGAGATGGCAAAGAACGTGATGTAGGCGACCAGTAACCAGACCAATGAGCTCTGATGCTGGTGCGCGAAGAACACCGCTGAAACGCCACCCAGGCAGAACGCCATACCAACTGCGCCGATCAGCAACAGCGTCCTACGGCCAAGCTTGTCGATAAGCGCCATTCCCAGCAAGGTTGCCAACAGATTCGTAGCCCCTACCGCCACCGCCTGCAAATCTCCGGAAATCTTGCTGAAACCAGCCATACCGAAGATATCGTTCAGGTAGTAGAGAATAGCGTTGATTCCCGCGAGTTGGTTGAACATGGCAACTGTAACGGCAAGGAAGATAGGCCGCTGGTATTTCCGCTGGAAAAGCGGCTCGGACAGCGGCACATCGCGAACGTGAATCGAATCTACAATCTCATCCAGCTCGGCTTGTGGGTTGTCGGAGCCCAACTCTTCGAGGACCCTCCGGGCTTCGGGAATGCGGTTCTTAGTGACCAGCCAGCGTGCGCTGCGGGGAATGCCAAATAACATGATCAGGAAGAGGATGGCGGGCAGTGCGGCGACGCCCAGTTGCCAGCGCCACTCACGTATACCAAAGCCCGCCAAGCCAATCAGATAGTTTGACAAATACGCAACCAGGATTCCGATCACCACGTTGATCTGGAAACAGCCGACCAGCCGGCCGCGCCATCGGGCAGGAGCAATCTCGGCGATGTAAACCGGCCCGAGCACTGATGACCCTCCGATGCCTAGCCCGCCGATGAACCGGAACACCAACAATGAAGGCCACGTCCAAGCAAAAGCACAGCCCAGCGCGGAGAGAACGTAGCAGGCGGCGAGCACGCGCAGGCTCTCGCGGCCTCCGAACCGGTCACCGAGCACACCGGCGAACATAGCACCTATCACGGTTCCCCAAAGCGCGATGGAGACAGTGAAGCCTAGTTCTCTTGGTGTTAGGCTGAAGACCTGAGTAAGCTGATTGGTGGTTCCGGCGATGACTGCGGTGTCGAATCCGAAGAGCAGACCGCCAAGCGCTCCGACGATAATGCTCTTCACCAGCAAGAAGTTGAGTTTGGTTTTTACTTCGGGGACGCTATTCGGCATTTTTGCTATTGGGCACAACGTTTCGGCTCACTCACCCTAAACCGACAGCTTATTGTAGTGGGGTCGCCAAGGTGGTTGGGTTCGTCTCCTGGAAAGTTGACGCTCTCGCGGGTGACCTCCATCCGCCTCTTGCAGCTTAGTTTATTTTCGTCAGACCCGCATGGGCTCTGCCCACCCATAGGCATGAACGTCGACCACGTCAGCATGTATAAGCCCTGGATGAAATCGCGGCCGTCCTGGATGAAGTGAGGCAATTGCGAGTTTGACCAGCAACATCGGTTTTGATCTATTGAAGTCCCTTGGACGTTCAAAATCCAATGCAAACGGGGGCTCCTCCGTATCCCTGCCGAACGGCTGCAGATACTGCTTTCGTGGAGTTGCCATCACTTCACGCGCAGGAACCGTAGCGTCGCGCGCCTCATGGTCCGAGCCATGCGTTCCCGTTTGCTGCCAACCTCGGGCAGAAGCAGCCAAACCAGGGGGCGAAGCAGATTCGGCAAATTGTACCGCCGTGACCCGCCGGGCCGCGGAGGAAAAACTCGGCTGAGCCCCTGCCACGGGTCCTCAACGAACTGGTCGACCATCGACGCCTGATGGACGCAGGAAATCGTGCAGAAGGGAGCACAGGACTTAACACTGGCATGCTCTCTTTCCAAGTCTGCTGGGCCGTACTTCTCAAGCGGTATTCCGGGGTATCCACGTTGCTGGGAGCAGTAGTGCACCAGTCCATCTTCACAGATGTAAAGATACCGGCTGCCCGCCCGGCAATGCCAGTTGTTCGGAGAGCCGGACACAAGATTATTCTGGAACTGTTGGTAGTACGCAAAACTCGAAAACGATCTAGAACTGATCTTAATGAGATCGCGATAAACCTGTTGTTGTTGCTCGTCCAACCGTACCAGCTGACCGGCGCCGTCGTGAATGATGCCCACCGTGGTTTCCAAACCAAGCTCCTCTGCCCGGCGAGTGATGACTATCGCATCGTCGGGCTTACGGATTGATGATCCTACCACCGAATTGATGTTGACATGGAATTCTGAATACTGGGCGAGCCATTTGAGCTTCGTATCAAGCACCTTCAAACTCTTCTTTGAGACGTCGTCAGGCTGGACATTATCGATGCTGATCTGGAGTGAATCCAGCCCGGCGCGATTGAGCCGTTTGATGCGGCCCGGCGTAAGCAGATAGCCATTCGTAATAACCGTCGCGATCAAGCCGTGGCTGCGTATACGCCCGATCAACTCGTCCAAGTCCGGGTGCAGCAACGGTTCACCTCCGCTAAAGGTGATGATGGTTGTGCCCAACTCGTGCAGCCGGTCAATGCGGCGCAGCATCACTTCGGTAGGCACCCACCGTGAGAAGTCATCAAATTCGTTGCAATAGGCACAGGAAAGATTGCAGCGCCTGATTGGGATGATATGCGCCACGATCGGGTGATAGCGCGAGTGCAAAGCCTTAGCTATGACATGGGCTTGCCGCAACTGCCATGAGAACATCCGGAGCTTCCGCTTGAGAGCAAGGAGACTCATTGCACTGTTGGGAGTTTACTTCAACGTAACCGCACTAGCCACGCCACTTGCAGAAAGAATGTGGATGGTCGAGACGCTGTTTACATGGTTTCGTAGCGGGCAAAGAAGAATACCCGTCGGGCCTTTTCCTTGTAACGTTCAAAACATACGGCTCGAACCAGTTTCATAAACATTCTGAGGACTAGAAATGGTGCATTCTGAAGGTGACATGTGGAACTCCACATGGACGAGGGCGGGACGTTGGGATCGGCTATCCGCGCCGGTTGTGCAGAAGGACGACGACGCCTGTTTCGCTGTGGGAATTGTGATGAAGCCTTTTCTTCTTGCTCTCTGTGCTGTGTTTGCATTTGGCGGTCTGAGCGCGCAGCAGAATGCCTGGCAACCGTCTCCGGGTCATACCCAAGTGCCGATATGGCCGGGGGCTGTGCCTGATGCGCAGCCTGTCGCGGGGCCGGAGTTTGCCAAGACTGCGGGGAGCGAGTGGCTGGTTGCCGGGAGGCCAGCGGTGGGGGTGAGCAACGTATCGCAACCTACGATGACGGTCTATTCGCCGAGAGGAAAAAATACGGGCGCAGCGGTCGTTGTCTTCCCTGGTGGGGGCTATCAGGTTCTGGCCATCGATCTTGAAGGCACGGAGGTCTGTGATTGGCTGACTCCCAAGGGGATCACGTGTGTGCTGTTGAAATACCGCGTGACGGATGTGGGAGCGTATCCGAAATCAGGGCCGTATCCGGAATCACCGATGGCGTTGGAAGATGCGCAGAGGACGGTGGGGCTGGTGCGCTTTCACGC
>CAZDYZ010000617.1:0-6456 GCA_964509525.1 uncultured Acidobacteriaceae bacterium | reverse complement strand
CGCGATCGTGGTTACAAGGTACTCGTGGGGCGGATGCGGCTGGAGGAACTGGAGGGGGCAGATGAAGCGTTCCTTACGGGAACAGCAGCCGAGGTGACGCCGATACGTTCCCTGGATCGCAGACCCATTGGCAACGGAGCAAAAGGCCCGGTGACGGGTGAGCTGCAACGAGCATTCTTTGCGGCAACGTCGGACAACGATCCGAAACACGAGGATTGGCTGACGTATGCGACGGGCCGCAGCGAAGCGAAGAGAGCTGTGTGTCGAGCGACGAGTGCGCAACTGCCGCTCCAGCTGCCGTAGGCCTCGCAATTCGGAGCTTGCGGCAATGCTTTGCAGGTTATGGAGAGCTTTTCGGCAGGTTTAAACACGGTTCCATGGGCTGAATGATAACGCTGTTCTAAGCCCATTTGATGAGCAGGGCCTGATCGTCATGCCGTTTGCCCAGCGGCCAGCGATGGGGGAGCAAAGCGACCGAGGAGATCAGCGCATCATGAAGCTACGGGTAATCGTCTTACCGGGAGATGGCATTGGACCGGAAGTAACCAGGCAAGCCGTAGCCGTACTGCAGGCGGTGTCGGACGTGTGCGGCTACGACTTTCGGCTGGAGTCGCATCGCATCGGCGGAGCTGCGATTGAACACGACGGAACTCCATTGCCGGAGAGAACGCTTGCGGCCTGCCTCCAAGCCGATGCTGTTTTGCTGGGTGCAGTCGGGGCTCGTAAGTACGACGATTGTAAGGGCGAAATGCGCCCGGAGGCTGGCTTGCTCGCGCTTCGCCAGGCACTTGGTGGATTTGCCAACTTGCGGCCGGTACGGACCTACGAAGCGGTAGCGGATTGCTCCCCCTTGCGAGAGGACGTGATCCGCGGCGCGGATATCCTGATTGTGCGCGAGTTGCTGGGAGGCCTGTATTTCGCACAGCCTCGTGCTATGGACCCCGATGGCTTGTCGGCGTATAACACCATGCGCTACCACGTCGACGAGGTTGAACGGGTAGCCCACATTGCATTTCAGGAAGCCCAGCGGCGCAGGAAACACCTCACGTCCGTCGACAAGGCAAATGTTCTGGAAACATCGCAATTGTGGCGAGAAACCGTCAAGCGGGTCGGAAGAGAATACCCTGACGTTACTCTTGATCACTGCTATGTCGATTCGTTTGCCCTGCAGATGATCACCACGCCGACCTCGTATGACGTGGTGCTTACCGAGAATCTATTTGGGGACATTCTGTCGGATGAGGCTGCAGTCCTCAGTGGGTCGCTTGGTGTCCTGGCTTCGGCAAGTGTGGGCGGGCGTGTCGAACTCTACGAGCCGGTGCACGGATCGGCACCCGACATTGCCGGCCGCAATCTGGCGAATCCCCTCGGCGCTATTCAGTCGGCCGCCCTGCTGCTTCGTTACACGGCCGGCCTCTATAACGAGTCAGAGAGGATCATGGAATCGGTAGAACAAACCCTCAGCCGAGGACTGGTGACACGGGATCTTGCCGGGCGGCGCAAGCGACCAGCCTCGTCGACCGACGCAATCGGCCAGCACGTCGTAGAAACTGTCACCGACCTGCTGCAGATGCACATGGCCTATCATGCAGTCTGAGAAGAGAGCGCAACAGTCGACAGACCCTGTTTCAGAGGGCTTGGAATTTCCGTCCCCGTAACACCGACGAGGGAGCAAGTCAGCGCTCGTTATCAGTCAGTTTACGAAGCTGTATCGACGCAAGATAGAAGATGCGGTGCCAGCGAACTTGTGATCCCTGGAGCGCCCCCCTCACACTGCCATAAGTTACAGATGCACTGGGTGCTTGAAAGTATGAGGCTTATAGCTCATTAGGCGGAACTTGAGATCCAGCTCAAGGATGAAGCTGAGAACCGCTATTCGATCTGTACCAGCTGTGTTGCGTCAACGGGAGGTTGCGGGACCTGAATGGTCTGTGGTGCGCGCCAGCGGTCCATGTACGACACCTGATGCACACACGAGACAGTGCAGTGCGGAGCGCAGCTCTTTTCGGTAAGGAACTCACGGCGAATATCGGCGACCGAGTATTCCTCGAGCGGTATGGCGGGATAGCCACGCTGTTGTGAGCAGTAATGCACCAACCCATCTTCGCAGATGTAGAGGTAACGTGCTCCCGCGCGACAGCGCCACTGGTTTGGCCTGCCATTTGCGATGTTGTTCTGGAACCAGTTGAAGCGCGAGTAATGCCGTTTCTCGAGCTGCTTCATCTTTGCGAAGACGTCACGCTCGAACTCACTCAAAGGCTGCAGCTGTCCCTCGCCATCGTGAATGATGCCTACGGTCGAAGTGAAACCCAGTTGTACAGCGCGCCGACCTACCACGAGAGCATCGTGTGGGTTGCGGATACCGCCGCCTACGACGGAGTTGATGTTTACGTGAAAATCGGCATGCTCGGCCAAAAGCTGTAACTTTTTGTCGAGTACCTTTAGAGACTTCTTGGAGACGTCGTCTGGCATGACATTGTCGATGCTGATCTGCAGATAGTCGAGACCGGCTCGGTTCAGGCGGTGAATGCGATCCACCGTGAGCAGGTAGCCATTTGTTATCATGCCAGCAAGAATCGGGTACTTGCGTGTGTAAGCGATTATCTCGTCGAGCTCGGGATGCAAAAGAGGCTCACCGCCGCTGAATGTGACAATGGTTGTCCCCAGGCGTGCGAGGTGGTCGATGCGGTGCAACATCGTTTTCAGGCCTACAGGCTTGGAGAAGTCGTCAAACTCATTGCAGTAGGTGCATGCGAGATTGCAGCGGCGGATAGGAATAATGTGCGCCATCACCGGGTGGGCGGTTGAAGCCAACCCCTTGGCGATCATTTTTAGTTCGCGAAGCCGGCGTTTGTAGTCTAGGATGCGCCGGCGTACACCTGGTGACGATTTCAGCATACTAAGCGTTCCGTCTATTACAACATATCGACAAGGACGACAGGGAAGTACTCACCTTTGTGCGGGGAATTTTCGACACTGAGTGGATTGTGGTTGCACTTTAAATGACCTGGTGAACTGAGACTGGGCGTTAGCCGTTGATGGTTGAGGCCCCCTGCGCGGCACTTTCGTGCTGTTATAATCGAAGTTTATCCCCATTTCAATTGGAGCTTCTAGGGAATGATTCGTTTTTTGCAAAGGCCTGGCCCAATCAAAAAGATCGTTTTGGGCGGCATTCTGGTCATCGTCTGCGTGATGATGGTTATCACCCTCATTCCCGGCGGTGGCTTTCTCAATGAGCTGTTCGGCGGCGGCTTGACCACCCAAGGTGTGGTGGCAAGAGTCGGTACCCAGGAAATCAGCATATTCGAGGTGGCCCAAGAGGCACGTTTCATCGGCAAGCAGCAGTTCAAGGGAAACGTTCCTCCAGCGATGATGCCGTACCTTATGCAGCGGGCAGCCCATGGAATGATCGAACAGAGGACGCTGGCGTACGAGGCTGAGCGCATGGGCCTGGGCGTGAGCAATGAGGAGCTCCGGAACACTTTGCAACAGGGTCAGATGGGGCAGGTCTTTTTTCCTGGCGGCAACTTTATCGGTGAGCAGAGTTATGAGGCCTTTGTCCAAAACCAGTTTGGCATCAGCGTGGCTCAGTTCGAGCAGGAGGTGAAAGCCGAGATCGCTCAAAAGAAACTCCTTGCGCTCGTCGGCTCTTCTGTTTCGGTCAGCGACAAGGATGTCAGCGAAGAGGTGAAGAAGCAGGACACCAAGGTAAAGTTTGACTATGCCGTGTTGACGATCGATGACATCAAGAAACAGATCAAACCTGCCGAAGCCGAGTTAAAGGCATTCTACGAACAGAACAAGCAGCAGTATGCGAACTCGATTCCGGAAAAGATCAAAGCACAGTACATCCTGGTTGAATCAGCGAAGCTGGCAGACAAGATACCGGTTACGCAAGCCGAGCTGCAACTGTATTACAACCAGCATCAGGATGCGTACCGCCTTCCCGAGACCGTGACCGTGCGTCACATCCTGATTAAAACGCCGACGCCGGGCCCGGACGGCAAAGTTGACCAGGCCGGTGTGGAGGCGGCGCGCAAGAAGGCGGAAGACGTTGACAAGCAGTTGAAGGCGGGCGCGAATTTCTCCGAGTTAGCCAAGAAGTATTCGGATGATCCTGGAAGTGCGCCGAATGGCGGACTGTTGCCGCCGCTTACCCGGGGACGCACAGTGCCCGAGTTCGAGCAGGCTGCCTTCAATACGCCGGTCGGCCAGACAACAGGCCTCATACGCACCAGCTACGGCTTTCACATCATCCATGTCGAAGCCAGGCAACAAGCACGCCTCAAGCCGCTCGACGAAGTGAAGCCGGAGATCGAAACTCTTCTCAAAGGCCAGAAAGCTTCGGTCGAAGCCCAAAATCTGGCGAATGCCGTGCAGACGCTGGCTCGTGCGGAAGGAATGAACAAAGCGGCAGCTGAAAAGGGGCTGACGGTTACGACTGCCGGTCCGCTTGCCCAGACGGACGCCCTTCCCGGGGTCGGCAATGCTCCCGAGCTTGTCAGCGCGCTGTTTGCCGCCAAGAAGAACGATCCTCCCGCGACTGCGCCTCTGCCGCAGGGATATGCAGTCTTTCAGGTGGTTGACATTGAGCCGGCGCGGACCCCGACCTTCGAACAGGTCCAGGCAAGAGTAGAAGACCAGTTCAAGAACCAGCGTGCGACGGTCCAGCTTACACAGAAGACGCAGGAACTTTCGGATCGCGCCCGTTCCCAGCATGACTTAGCCAAGGCAGCCAAGGAACTCGGTGCAACCGTCAAAACCAGTGAGTTGGTGGATCGCACGTCCCAGGTGCCGGAAGTTGGGGCCATGAGCGGCGCCGCCAGCGTGGCTTTCGACCTGCAGCCCGGGGAGATCAGTGGCCCTATTCAGGGTGGCATGAACGGAGTCGTCATCAAGGTCCTGGAGCGGCAGAGTCCCTCGCCGGAACAATTGAAGCAGAACTGGGATACTGCCAGGGAGACGCTGCTCCAACAGAAGCGCAATGAAATCGAAGGACTATACGTTGAGAACCTGCTCGACCGCCTGGAAAAAGAGGGCACGATCAAAATCAACAAAAAGGAGATGGACCGCCTGAGCCAGACTTCCGAGGGAACGTAGTGGAACGGGCGTGACTGCTTCAATGGCCGGCGGAGAACTCTGCCGGCCGCTTGGTAACCGCTTCGGCACAGCGGAGCAAGCGATTGCCACCGCCGGCCACTCTCATCAACATTCTTTCCAGTCATAGCTCGTTCATGCTTTCACAGCGCTCATCGGGTATTCTCATGCACCCCACCTCGCTGCCCTCCCGCGGCGGGATCGGTGATCTTGGACCGGCAGCGTATGAGTTCGTGAACTGGCTTGCCGCCGCCCGGCAGACACTTTGGCAGGTCTTACCTCTGGGTCCAATCGGGCGCGACAATTCGCCGTACTCCTGCACCTCGGCATTTGCGGGCAATGTGCTGATGATCAGCCTGGAGCGTCTGGCGGACCGGGGTCTGATTGATGGCGTGCGCATCGCTGGCTTGCCAGATGGAGATTGTCAGGTCGATTTCGAGAAGGTTCGCGCTCACAAGCTTCCCTTGTTGCGTGAGGCCGCTAGAAACTTCCTGCGCTCGGCTTCAGGAAACCCTCGCCAGCGTTATGAAAACTTCTGCCGCCAGAACCATGGGTGGCTAGAGGACCATGTTCTGTTCAGCGTCCTCCGCGAGCATTTCGGGGATCAACCGTGGAATAGCTGGCCGCAAGGGATTGTTCGCCGTCATCCGGAGGCGATTGCGAAGTTGCACCAACAACTTGGCGAGCGCTTGGAGGAGGAGCGATTCCTGCAGTTTGCGTTTTTCGAGCAATGGGGCGCGTTGCGTTCCTACTGCGCCGATCATCATATTCGAGTCATCGGCGATGTTGCGATTTTCGTCAGCTACGACAGCGCCGACCTGTGGACCCATCCCGAGGTTTTTCGTCTGAAAGAAGACCTCTCCCCCGACGTCGTCGCCGGTGTCCCGCCTGATGCATTCAGCGAAACTGGCCAGCGCTGGGGCAACCCGCTGTACGACTGGGATGCCCTCAAATCGCACGGGTACAACTGGTGGATCAAGCGCATGCGCTGGGCGACTGAAAACTTCGATATTGTCCGCCTCGATCACTTCCGCGGATTTGAAGCTTACTGGGAGATCCCCGCTGACGAACCGACGGCAGTTCACGGTCACTGGGTGCAGGGGCCCAATGAGGACCTCTTCAGGGCGTTGCAAAGCGCACTCGGTGACTTGCCGTTCATCGCCGAAGATCTCGGCTACATCACCCCCGAGGTCACCGAACTCCGCAAGAAACTGGGTATTCCCGGTATGAAAGTCCTGCAATTCGGTTTTGGAGATCGCGGCGCGCGCAAGTATCTGCCGCACCGCTTCGAGCGCGACTCCGTTGTGTACACCGGGACGCATGACAACGATACAACCGTCGGCTGGTGGAACTCGTCCG
>CAZDYZ010000616.1:0-3989 GCA_964509525.1 uncultured Acidobacteriaceae bacterium | reverse complement strand
CCAACCGCGACGTTCAATGGATATGGCGGAGGCGGTCAACTTGAGTACAACGCGAACGATTGGCTCGGCATGGTGGGCGATCTCGCGGGCTACTTCGTACCAACTGCGGGATCGCACCAGGAAGCATTTTCCTACCTGTTCGGACCAAGGCTGAATCTCCGGCGCGGCAAGCTGACGCCCTTCGCTCAGATTCTTTTCGGAGGCATCCTCGCAAGCGGCGGAATTGGCACTTCAGGTCCGGTCGATCATTACGCGATGACGGCGGGTGGAGGCTTGGAATGCAGGGTCTCCAGGCTCATCGCGATTCGTCTTGCGCAGGCAGAGTATTTCATGACCAAGTTTCCCGACGGGCTGAACAACCGGCAGGATAACTTCCGGTTTGGCACTGGGGTCGTTTTTCGATTCGGAAGCTAGTCGATGGCTGGGTACTCTTATGCCATCCCCTTTTGCCGAAAAGGTGCAGCGCGTTGGAAGCTACTTCATGCCTCGGCGAGCCTTTAGTTTTGGTAAGGCTCGCTGTTCCGCTCTGGTGCGTTGTCATCGATCCTCTCGTTGCGAAATGCCCCTCATCAAGCGGTCTCCAGCTCTGGCTTAAGCGAGCGGGGTTGATCTAATCCAAGTTAAGCGGTTGTTATTGCTGATCGACGATTCTGGCGTTACTCAAACACCAGGAGAGGGAGTGGCAGGCACGAGAGTGCGTGTGAGGGGATGGGTGACTCTTAAGCATGAAATGTTACAGAGTCAGACAAACTCCGTCTTGGTTAAGAAGCTCTTATTGCATGTAAAAAGCGCTCATCGTGCGGTGAAAAAACCACAACATCAGCTTTCGAGGACATCTCGAACGGGGCATGCATCGACAGAAGCGCGACTCCCAGATCAATCACCTGCATGTCTTGCATGGACATGAACAATCCAATTGTGCCCCCACCCCCTTCGTCCACTTTATAGGTATGGGTCTGCCATGGGATGTTGTTCCGCTCCATCAGGCCGCGAATTTGCGCCGTGTATTCTGAGGGCGCATCAAAGCCTGGGCCGTACAGTTTGATCGCCACGCCATATCCCACCCTTGCCGCGTTGGTCGGCTCGCTGGTGCCCGGGAAGATAGGATTGATGCCGTCGTTGGTGTCTGCGGAGATCACCAGAGAATGGTGCAGCGCTCGCCGCAGGTCCAGGTCGCTGTATCTATTGTCGCGCTGCGCGGCAATCAGCTCGGCAAAGGTAGTACTCAAGAATTGTGATCTTGCACCCGTGTTGTTCACCGACCCCATTCCTCGAAATTCGACAGGTATGCCATCGCCGTGTAACGTGGTGTCCCCTTGAGATCCATGATCGCCCGTGCCGGACAAAACGAAGAAAGTCGGTCGTCCTGCCCATAGGCGCCCACCAACCCACGATCGAAACCGACGTCGGCTGGCGACACGTTCGGCACCAGGGACAACTCGGCGCTTACCAGATCCTCTTCCTTGATCTTGTACCTTTCCAGCAGCAGTTTCGTGACTTCGATTGTCGCCGAACTGTTCTCGCTGGAAATACTCCCAAAAACCGGTTCGAGTTCCTCACCACGAAAAACCTCGGTGTACTTGCGATCTCGCAGCTGTTCATCGGAATGCGGAGCATTATCCGGAATGACGAACACGGGGTCACCGGGATTCACTCCAATCGAAACATCAATGGTGCGTCCATCGGTCGTGTCAATCCGACCGATGAGTGCGAGCGGGCGATTGGCCCATTGGTATTTCTTGATCCCGCCGTAGTAGATGAACTCTCCGGCAGCCAGTATGGGCCGTCCTTTGAGGTCGAGGTGTGGGCTGTCCTGGTGAGTCCCCACCACGCGCGATCCTTCCGTGATGGGTACTGATCCAATCACAGCAAGGATTAGACTTCGGTCGCGATTCGGAATGATCAGGCGAGCTCCCGGCTTGACCTGCTCGGGCTTGGTAAATTCGACGAACCCATTGGCCTGCGCACGGCGAATCACTTCCCGAGTCGAGCTCAGCGCAGATAGGGCGACACTCAAGTACGTCTTGTAATCCTGGGAAAACTCCTGTGCCTGCCCGCGTTCCGCCGGCGACAACAGCACCCACGCCGATTTCTTTTTCGCCCACGCGCCCCCGTCGTCCTGCCCCAAGGTGCCGATCGAACAGATCAGCAGGATGAAAGCGGCCACTGCCACACAGTGCAATCGGTCAGGCATAGGAACATTTGTCTCCCCGGCTCGAAGCGATGGGAATCAGCGGGAAAATCGTACTCTATCCAGATGCTGATCACAATCCTACCTGGGTCGGCTCTCATGAGTAGTCCCATCTCGATCGCATGTGTATAGCTTCACGGCTGCCCATGATTTGTCAGCAGGGATCATCGTCGGGGGATGGAGTTTGATCTTTCCAGCCAGGAATGCCTAAGTTTGTCTGCACAGAGTGCTCTGAAACTGCCGCTCGTAACAATAGTAAGATGGGACGGATGTGACGGCTCGCCTTTCGGCATGTGCACTTCGGCCAGGGGGCTGGGGAGGGGTACTCCGAGTGCCCAGGTGCAAGTGGGTACGCCCGGATTGGAAAATGGAAGTCCCTTTTGATGACGTTGTTGTCCGACACCCCGATGTGAACGGCGACTCAGACGCTGGGCGCAGCTGGGAGCTGCTGCTATCTCGATGATGCGGCCCGCATCATCAGCCCGCCGCACCTTTGCGTTTGTCCTGTATAACATCTGCGCGGTGCTGATCCTGTTTCTGGTGCTAGAAGGAGCTGCCAGCGTCTACCACAGCTTTCACTATGCTTTCGCGTTGCCGCCCGTCGCTGAGAGTTTCTATACCGAGTACGATCGCGAACTCGGATGGGTGAATCTGCCGAACATCTATCTGCCCAACATGTACGGCCCAGGTAAATACCTGAGGACGAATTCGCAGCGATTCCGAAACAACGCGGATTTCACGAACAGTGTGCCGCTCGGCAAGACGCGCATCATCTGTTCGGGCGACTCGTTCACGCTCGGATACGGTGTTGATAATGATCATACGTGGCCACAACTTCTGTCGACGCTCGCTCCGAACATCGAGACTGTCAATATGGGCCAGGGAGGATACGGGGCGGATCAGGCCTATCTCTGGTATAAGCGCGACGGAGTAGCGATAGACCACGATATCCATATTTTCGCGCTCATCGTACCCGATTTGTACCGAATGCAGCACTCGTCGTTCAACGGGTACGGGAAACCGGTTCTTACTATCGAAAATGGTCACATCGTGACGACCAACGTTCCAGTCCCGCGCTCTATAACAGTTCGGTCGCCGAGGTTAGCGCGCGTTGCGGATGCGTTGTCCAACTTAAGCATCACCCCTCTACTCCGGAGGCTGCTGAGGCTCGATGTCGCTGCCGCGATGACCGAGACGCAAAAGGAACGCAACCAACAGACCGCCTCGATATTTTCGTACATGCTAGACGATCTCTTTGAGACGAACCGAGCTAAGAACAGCGTGCTCGTTCTCGTTTACCTCCCGACACGAGTGGACTACGGCGGAGATTTGGAGGCGTCCTGGCGCAAGTTGCTGGCACAAATTGGGCGTCAACGAGGCCTTCTGTACCTCGATCTCGCTGATGACTTTCATCGCTTGCCTCCTGCAGAGTTAGATAAACTCTTCATCGGCCGAGGGGCCATCGATTTCCCGGGAGCGGCTGGTCACTATACAGAGGCTGGCAGCGCATTCATCGCTGATCTCATCTATCAACGCCTACTGGCCAACCCCGAAACCGCAGCCAAGTTGCACGCTGCTCCGCCGCCCAGCACCACTCTTAATCGACCCGATGCCGTCAAGCCCTCCGCCCACCACGGACCATGAGGCCTCGTGTCATTTCAAAAGGTGTTCACCGGCATGGGTATCCCGGCAGTTGCAGCCTTGCTAGTGCAGTTGCGTTCACGTCGCAAGACCGGCAGGTGTTTAGGTGCCTGGGGCGGTTCCGTGAGCCCGGGCGAGTGTGCGTAATCGGGTGACT
>CAZDYZ010000615.1:0-2037 GCA_964509525.1 uncultured Acidobacteriaceae bacterium | reverse complement strand
TCCAAATCAGCGTTGATCTTGACCACTGCGAGGATGAAACGCAAATCTATTGCCATCGGCTGCTGCATGGCCAGCAGGTCGAGTGCTAGCTCATCAATTTCGCGCTCGACATCGTTGATGGCAGGTTCGCCGGAAAACACCATCTGGCAGAACTTGCTGTCCCGCGTGCGGTACGCTTCGGTAGCGCGATCGATGGCTTGCTCTGCCAGACCACCCATCCGCAACAGCTTTTCCTTTAACTCGTCAAGGCCCTGCTGAAAGCGGCTGCGCATTATCCAAACCTGCCTGTAATGTAGTCTTCTGTCCGCTTATCAGCGGGGGTAGTGAAAATTTTCTCCGTCTTGTCGTACTCAATCAGGCTACCTAAAAGGAAGAAGCCGGTGAATTCGGCCACGCGCGCCGCCTGTTGCATATTGTGGGTAACAATGACAACAGTATAGTGCTGTTTCAACTGGAAAATCAGTTCCTCGATTTTGCTGGTCGATATGGGATCAAGCGCTGATGCCGGTTCATCCATCAGCAGCACCTCCGGTTCGACCGCCAGCGCGCGTGCAATACACAGCCGCTGCTGCTGCCCGCCGGATAGGCTGGCGCCCGACTTCTTGTGCAAAGTATCCTTCACTTCGTCCCATAACGCCGCCAGCTTCAGCGAGCGCTCCACCAGCTCTCCCGTCTGTTTGCGATTGCGGAAGCCGTTGAGCCGCAAGCCAGCCGCAACGTTGTCATAAATTGACATCGTAGGAAACGGGTTGGGTTTCTGAAAGACCATCCCGATGCGACGGCGCACATCCACGGGATCGGTACCGTCGCAATAGACATCCATCTCGCCAACTTTGACGGAGCCCTCGGCGCGAGCTTCCGGGATAGTTTCGTGCATGCGATTGAGGCAACGCACGTAGGTGCTCTTGCCGCATCCCGAAGGTCCAATCACTGCCGTGACATGGTTGGGCGGCACAGTCATATCGATCGAATACAGGGACTGGTGCTTGCCATACCAGGCGTTCAGGCCCCGCACCTCGATGCCGACACCCATACCTGGCTATTGTGCTCCCTTCAACATGCCGCGGCTGGTCGTAATACGCACCGCTGCCACGGCGCCGACGATCAAGACGATCAGAATCAACGCTCCCGCCCAGGCTTGTCTGTGCCAATCGTCATAAGGCGAAATGGCATAGGTGAAAACTTGCAACGACAAAGCTGCCGTAGGCTGGCTCAGTTTCAAATTCCAAAACTGATTCCCGAACGCGGTAAACAGCAACGGAGCTGTTTCTCCGGCGACGCGGGCGAAGGCTAGCATGCAACCGGTGATTACACCAGCCGATGCGGTCCGCAGCGTAATAGAAACTGTGGTTCTCCACTTGGGAATACCCAGTCCGTAGGCGGCTTCACGGATCACATTGGGTACCATCAGCAGCATCTCTTCAGTGGCGCGCGCAATCGTAGGGATCATCATGATGCCCAGCGCTGCCCCGCCGGAAAAAGCCGAGAAGTGTTTTTGTCGCACCACGATCAACGAATAGACGGCAATGCCAATCACGATCGACGGCACACCGTTCAACACGTCGGCAGTAAAACGAATCAGATCTCCAAAGCGGTTGCGTCCGTACTCGGCCAAATAAATTCCCGAGCCGATCCCCAAAGGAACCCCGATCAAGCTAGCGACTGCCAAAATCAGCCCCGTCCCCACGATTCCATTCGCCATGCCTCCTCCGGCTTCGCCGGGAGGTTTTGGGGTTTGCGTAAGGAACGCTATGTTGATAGAGCCAATACCCTTGATGACCAGATAGGCAAAAATTGCAAGCAGAGGAATCAAGACCAGTACAGCAGCCAGGACGGCGAACGCCGTAGCTCCCCGATCAGTGACGCGGCGCCACACACTGAGCCCCTTTAGTGTGGTTGGCGGCAGGAAATTAGGCACGTGCACTCGCAGTTCCGCCAGTGATGCTCCATACCAGCAGACGGGCTAACGCATTGACGATCAGAGTCAGAAGGAACAGCGCGAGCCCGATCAACACGGTGTTCGGCGGCGCTCCCTGT
>CAZDYZ010000614.1:0-3607 GCA_964509525.1 uncultured Acidobacteriaceae bacterium | reverse complement strand
ACTACGCCGAAAAGCACATGGAGAACGTGAAGCGTATGGAGAAGCCAACGGACGAGAAGTGCGAGCGGTGCGGCTCACCGTTAGTTATTAAGTGGGGCAAGCACGGGTCGTTCTACGCATGTAGTGCGTTTGATAAGACCGATCCGAACAGCTGTTCCTTCACGAAAGAGAACCCGATCGATCTGCCCGATCTCGATTCTGCCGATCTGCAGGAGACAACGCAGGAAGAGTACTGCGAGAACTGTGGTCGAACCATGGTGCTTAAGCGCGGGAGATTTGGGCAATTCATGGCCTGTACCGGATATCCGGATTGCAAGACCACCCGCCGTCTGGATCAGGCAAAGAAGGTTCCTGACATTCCGCTCGACGAGAAGTGCCCGCAATGCGGGCGCAACCTGCTCCTGCGCCATGGACGCTACGGAGAGTTCATCTCCTGCAGCGGCTATCCGGAGTGCAAATGGGTGAAGCAGAACTACATCGGCGTGAAGTGTCCGAAGTGCGCAACAGGCGACCTGGCAGAAAAGAAGGCACGCCGCGGAAATTTCTTCTATGGGTGCTCCAACTATCCGAAGTGTCGATTCACCTCGGCGTACAAACCGATCGCCGAAGCGTGCCCGGAGTGTGGCAGCTCATACCTGCTGGAGAAGACCTTGAAGTCAGGTACCTTCCTCGTGTGCCCGAACAACAAGCGCTCTGACGCAGATGAACCGAAACGCCGCGAGAAGAAAAGAATAAGTGATGAAAGTACGGTTAAATGTGACTACTCGCGGGAGATAAAGCCGGTGGCCGTTGCATAATAGGACGGTTTTGTGTAAAAACAGTCCGGCTCGTGCAGCCGGTTATTTCTTAGTGAAGGAGAAATGACAATATGGCAGTGAAAGCGGTTCCAGAAGGCATGCACACGATTACACCCCACCTGGTGGTTAACGGCGCTGCCCAGGCGGTTGAATTCTACAAGAACGCGTTCGACGCCGAGGTTTTGGGCGTTCATTACACTCCGGATGGGAAAGTGATGCACGCCGAAATAAAGATAGGTGACTCCAAAGTCATGCTGGCTGACGAGTTCCCCGGCATGGGCTCGCCGTCGCCCAAGACGTTGGGCGGAAGCTGCGTGGTACTGAACCTCTACTCGGACCATGTCGACCAGCTCTTTGATCAGGCTGTCAAGGCTGGCGCCACGACCACAATGCCCTTGTCGAACCAGTTTTGGGGCGACCGTTATGGCCAGATTAAGGATCCCTTCGGTCATGTTTGGGCGTTGGGACAGCATGTCGAGGACGTGGCTCCCGAGGAAATGGAGCGTCGTGGCCGCGAGTTATTCGCCCATATGGCTGCGAAGGTCTAGCGTAATCCTGGAACACACCACCTCCTGCCGCGAGAAGTTTCAGTAGACGGAGGTGGTGCTTCCCCACTTAGCCAAGCTAGCAAGGAGGTTCATGAACAGTTCACAAGCCACGCATGCAGATGCTGAACTCATCCTGAAACTTTACGATCTTCGTCGCGAAGCTGTCATGCGCGAGGCACGCAATTTCGTTTTCCAGTTGACCCTGTACTCAATTGACGACCTGATGTCCGTGGCGAGTGCGCAGGGCCAAAAAGAGAGTGCATACCTGCGGCAGGTTTACGGGTACTGGGACATGGTGGCCGCTCTGGTAGCTCACGGCACGCTCAATGCTCTGCTTGTTTACGACACCTGCCATGAAATGTATTTTGTGTATGCCAAAATTCAGCCGTTCCTGAAGGAGTTCAGGCAGAAGATGGGCATGCCGGAGTTTCTGGTGAGCCTTGAGAAGTTCGTGGAAAGCTCTGCGGAGGGGCGGGAGCGCGTCGCTCGACTGCAGAAGCTACAGGCAGAATGGGGCCGCATGCGTGTGGAGGCCGCCAAGCAGAGCGCTTAGCTCAGATACTCGCGAATGTATGGATCGGTGGAGCGCAACAGCTCTGCAGCCGTCCCGGTGAAAATGATCTTTCCGTCGCGGAGCATTACGAACTTGGTGTTAAGGACGCGGATGCTAGCATCCGCCACGGGTAGCATTTTGTTTTGCTCGCGGTCAAAATAATGACTGGCCAGGGTGAAGGCGTCTTGCAACCGGTTTGTCACCAGCAGGGAACTCGTCTGATAGACATCGCGCTGCTTCACGACCAGCTCGATGATTGTGTTTGAAGTCACGGGATCGAGTCCGCCAGTCGGGGAATCATAGAGCAGGATTTCCGGTTGGGTGATGATCGCACGCGCGATGGCCACTCTTCGCCGCATGCCCCCTGACAGTTCCGCGGGGAAAAGGTCAACCGTGTGCTCCAGTTCGACAAAGCGCAGCGCCTCCAGGACACGTGTGTGGATATCGTCCGTGATCTTCCCCGTTTCCTCAATCAGGCGATAGGCGACGTTTTCCTCTACCGTCAGAGAATCGAAGAGTGCGCTCTCTTGAAATACCATTCCGATATTCCGGCGCAGGGAGAACAACTCCTCCTCACGCATCCGGGTAATCTCTTCCTCCAGCACCGTGATTCGCCCGGCGTCCGGTTTCAGCAATCCCAGCACCAGCTTCAGGATGAGTGTCTTTCCCGCACCTGCCGTACCCAGCAGAATCTTCATCTCGCCACACGGTAGCTCGAACGAAATGCCTTCCAGCACCGGATGGTCAAAACCAAGCGTTACATCTTCGAAGCGAATTACGCACTTACCCCGCCGTGAAGCAGACGGTTGAGGCTGCTCGACCGGGGGTGCGAGGCTCGACATAGCTAGTATTGGAAAAGTCCCATCAGCAGTCGGGTGATGAAGAAATCGCTGACGATGAGCAGCACGGAGGCGGCAACCATCGATTGCTTCGTAGCGTACCCTACGCCTTGCGTGCCGCCTTTGGCCGACATGCCGTAGTAACAGCCGATGCTGGCGATAATAAATCCGAATACCACAGGCTTACTCAACCCCATAAACACGTCCCCAAAACGAAGCGCCTGGTAGGCCGTCGTCCAGTACTGGTTGGGATCAAGTCCCAGCAAGGAGTAGGAGATCACAAAACCACCAGCCAGCCCTACGAGATCGGAAATAATGCTGAGGAAGAACATCATCACCACACTGGCAATCACGCGCGGCGTTACCAGTTTCTTGACGGGGTCAACTCCCATTGCCCGCATGGCGTCGATCTGCTCGCTTACCTTCATGGAGCCAAGTTCGCTGGCCATTCCGGTTGCATTGCGGCCGGCCACCATCAATCCGGTCAGCACTGGACCCAGTTCGCGCACCATGGAAAGCGACACCAACTTGCCCGTTAGGGACAGCGAACCGAACTGCTGCAAGGTACTGGAGGTTTGCAACGCAAGCACAGCGCCGGTGAAAAAACCGGTGAGGATTACGATCGGCAGTGAACCAACGCCCACCGAGTCCGCTTGTAAGAGCGTGTCCGCAAAGTAGCGAGGCTGCGCAAACAGGTTGCTGAGCGAGCGGCCGGCAAGCAGGGAGTAATCCTGCACCGCCTCAACTTTTTCTTTTGCGAGCTCCGTCGGCGAAAAAATTGGCATTCTGGTTCCGGAAACTTGGAAACACAAAATATATCAGAGCTGCGCGCAGAAGCCCGATTCGCAGTCGTCGGAATCCAGAACAACG
>CAZDYZ010000613.1:0-2250 GCA_964509525.1 uncultured Acidobacteriaceae bacterium | reverse complement strand
CGCGACGGCGTGGTTTTTCTTCCCTTGACGTGGACTGTCGTGCATCCTATCGATGCCGCCAGCCCATTGCATGGTGAGACTCCGCAGACGCTGCGCTACTCCCAGGCGGAATTCCTGGTTCTGCTAAGCGCCTTCGACGAGACGTTTTCAAGCATCGTTCAAACCCGCACTTCGTACACCCTGGAGGAAGTAATCTGGGGTGCTCGCTTCGCCAACGCCTTCATGATGAGTGCTGCGGAAAAGTTCGCCGACAACACACGCCAGGGCAAAAAGGTGGCAGTGGACATGCGGTTATTCGACAAAATAGAACAGGTAGTCGAGTTGTTAGACCGTTGAACAGCGCTTCGAAGCCCACAATTGCCCGGCGAGGAAAAGAAGACGCAACGGAATCGCCGACAAACGCGGATTAAGGTAGCCAATCAAAACATTGATAGCGTAAAGTCAATTCATAAATAACGCGGGGAACTCTTGTTCGCTTTTTCTCTGCCCGGCAGCGTCGTGTATGGGAAGTAATTGAACTTTAGGGATACAGGTTGATGTGCAGCTCTCGGGTTCTCTTGCTGTTCGACTTCAGCGCGGCCGACTTGGGTCTGCCCGCGCCATATGCGGAGGAACTATGGCTGAAACGATTCTTGGCGGTGTAAAGCGTGTTTCCGGTTGGTCTATCGCACTTGGCGTATTGATGATCGTTCTAGGGATTATCGCCATGCTGTCTCCCTGGGAGTTCGGCATCGTCATTGCGCTGGTGGTGGGGTGGTGTGCCATCTTCAACGGCGTAGCGCAGATCATCTACGGCTTTCGCACCCACAGTGGCGGACGCTCCGTCCTGGAGGTAGTCCTAGGGCTCATCTACATTGTTGCTGGAATCTATCTGCTCATGCATCCGGTCGGCGGTCTGCTGGTACTGACCATATTCCTTGCTTCCTTCCTGATCGTGTATGGGATTTTCGCCTTGGTACTGGCTTTTCAAATGCGCCCGCTCAGAGGTTGGGGTTGGGTGCTCTTCGATGCCATCATTACTATCCTGCTAGGCGTGCTGATCTGGGCCCACTGGCCATGGAACGCAGAGTGGGTTATTGGAACGCTGTTTGGCATTAGCATTCTGGTGTCGGGTGCGACGCGACTGATGGTGTCGCTAGCCATTCGGCGTATGGCGGCAGCTTAAATTGAGGCTCGAAGGGGTCCACCGTTCGGTATCCGCTTAGCGCGGCGGTTCGCCCCTTGATGCAAGAGGTTGAGCCTGGTGCTTTGGGCGGACGGGCTCGGGCGGTCTCTTTTCTTGTCATCGCCACAGCAGCACCATAAGTAGATGCGGACCCAGGAGGGTCCACCAACGAACCATGTGGGACTACGGCTCTTTCGGTGGTGCATGCAGTTCTGCGTGAAGGGAGTGAATTGGGGCCACGACGATCGGTCAAGAACCTATCCTGTAGCCGGCGGAGGAGGAGCCTCGGCGGGTCGGGGTCTGCAAGAACCGCTTCAACATCCCGCAGGTTCATATTGCGATGTGCCCTTCTCGGTCTGTACTAACTTCGACCCAGTACGTTTTCACCTCCCAATCGCCGCAAAGCCAGATTGCGAAACGCATGGTTCGTCAGTAACCCATCAAGGGAGCACCTCACAAAGGGAGTCTCTGTTGTCAACCGCTACGTATAGCCTTGTCTCTTTCAGCAGGCGATTGCTGTCCCGTCCCGACGCTACAATCCTCTGGACTAAGGTGGTTATCGTAGTGGCGTGCCTGTGTGGCTTTGCACTCTCGCATAAGCTGTGGGTCGCCACCCGTTTCTTTCCTCTCGTTCCATTGGTGCCTGGATTGCCGCATATTCCCTTTCCGTTGGACTATGCTTATTTCCTAGCTCTGATAGTAGTGCTCATACTCATCGCCTCTTCTTCTAAGCCAAAGATTCTTATTTTTGTTTTTGTAACCCTCATGCTGATGCTCGGTCTATTAGATCAATCTCGTTGGCAGCCTTGGGCCTACCAATACTTGTTTATGTTGGCGGCGCTCGGATTTGCCTCTTCAAGCAACGGCGAACAACAGGGGCAGGACGACGCTCTAAATATGTGCCGGCTAAAGCATTTTCATAGTCCCTGTATCCCGTATCCGCCGTGGCGGAAGAACGCTCGTGCGTCTTGAGCCGTGATGGCAGCCAAGGTGTGGGCGATGGCGGGTTCGAGCTGTTCCAGAACGCGAGCCTTGATGCCCCGCAGTAATTGTTTGATCTTGGACCAAGCTTGCTCGATGGGGTT
>CAZDYZ010000612.1:0-4434 GCA_964509525.1 uncultured Acidobacteriaceae bacterium | reverse complement strand
CGATGGTCATTCTTGAGGGAGACCCAGACACGAGGCCGCGAGCGCCAGGTTCCTTTTGGTCGAGACCAGAATTGGAAGCTAATTTTACAGATTGCCGACAGGCTGGTAAATAAAGGTGCTAAGAGGAACACCTGCAAAAGGGCGTCCAGAGCGGGTCAGGGTTTGCTAAGACTATTTCGGCACAGCGAAGCCTTTCATGCACACAACCGTGCGATCTGCCTCCTCGGGCTTTGCGTGGCGGAAGCCGAGGTTCGCTGTGCACAGCACCTCGCCCTTCATCACCAGGCTGGTGTTGTTATCTAGGGGCGCGTTCATCTTGTTGGCTACGAGAATGCGTTGCGAGCCATCCGGCGACAGCACCCAAATCTCATTTCGCAAAATCTCAGAGACATAGACGTTGCCCTTGGCGTCCAACTCAATCCCGTCGAAAGGCGAATACCCACCGGGCTGCAGTATCTGCGGTTCACCCGCCGATCCATCTTCCTTAATCGGGATCTTCAGCACCATCGGGTCACCATCCGTGACCGCATAAATATTCCTTTCCTGCTTGTCGAGTACCAGATCGTTCACCCCAAGGGGGAATCCCGAATACGGTTTAGCCGACCAGTTGAGCAGCGGGTGCGCCGACCACAAATCTACTTTCTTGCCATCTGGCGAAATCTTCCAAATTCCCGCGTAGGTGAGGTCGGTCAGGTACACATTTCCTTGCGAGTCGATGGCGACATCATCGGGGAAACAGAATGGCCACCCTTCGGCTCGGGTCGCCAGGGCCGTCACCTCACGTGTCTTCCCATCCACCTTGTACACCCCGGAGCGTGTCACGGTCGCATCTCGGCAAGATGGATGAAAGGAATTCACAAACTCTGTCGCGTCGTATTTCGAATGGGCTTTGTAGGCGACATAAATGTTGTCCGCGTTGTCGAAATCGAGCCCAATCAGGTCTCCCTTCCCGCTCTCTTCCTTCGACGGCACCCAGGCGATGTGATTGTAGCTGCCGTCATCCTTCAACCGGATAATTTCGCCGGTGTGAAAGAGAGTTGTATAGAGATTGCCCTGGGAATCGATTGCCATCCCCTCGGGCGTGTCCGGGAGCTTGGCCATGACCCATGCTTGGAACTGTGCCGATGCGGTTGGAACAGCCGCAGTAAAGAAACAAGCGCAGCCCGCCAGCCCGAACAGAACCATGCAACGCTGTCCTCTGTGGAGTGCAGTTCTCATTATGTTGCCTCTCCTTAGCCCAATCGCCGCGCAGCGATCAAGTATCGTACATGTACTCTCTCATCACTTCTATTTCTTTAAAGTACACGTCGGGAATGTAATAGACATGATTCCCTTCGGCCCCCAATCTTTGTTCATCTCCTCCGCAACTGTTGCCAGGCAGATTGAGCCGGACTGCCGTGGTCGCCACACCGGGACCGTTTTGTTCGGTGCTGCCGGCGTAGTAGATCGCGGTGGTTTTACCGGCGGCGATGGTGTCACGAACTTCGGTCCATGTCGTGTCTTCGATCAACAACGAACTCGTCTGCGCTGTAAGTCCCGGGCTCAACAGCACTAGAAATGCAATCAAAATGGCGAGACACTTCATAGGTCACTACCCCAAACATCTGAATGTTAGCGCTAAACCTTGCGGAACATGCCTACTGGGCCGGCCGGCTTGACGAAGCGGTAGCGGCCGTCAACAAAGTGCTGGAACTCAACCCGCAGCGCCCAGTTGCACACTCACTGCTTGGCCAGATCTATCTGGCGCAGGGGCAACCGCAGCAGGCATTGGCCGAGTTCGAACGAGAGCCGGAGCCGGACTATCGCGTGTACGGCTTGGCGCTGGCATATCACAGCCTGGGGCGCAAGAAAGAATCGGATGCCGCGCTGGCGGAGTTGATTGCCAAGTACCCGGGGATGGCCTTCCAGACTGCCGAGGCTTACGCCTTCCGCGGGGAAGCGGATCGCGCGTTCGAATGGCTGGAGCGGTCCTATGTCCAGCGCGACGGTGGGCTCGCCCAGATGGAGGGCGACCCGCTGCTGAAGAACATAGAACACGACCCGCGCTACGCCACTTTCCTCAAAAAGATGCGTTTGCCGCTGAACTGAGGATTCACTCGACATCCTCGCACAAACCGGGTGAATCACCGGTCAATCAGCAAGAACAGCGTTCTCACCAGTAACAAACGTGGGAACACCCGACCCACATGGCTTGTGTAATTGAGGCGACATTACGTCAATCATCAAAATGCTTATTTTCGAACTGCCGCCAACTCACCGGCATAGGACGCAAAAAAGCGTAGGAAGTGGAGCGCAGAATTTCAAGGCTTCGATTCTTGGAGGAGGACCACGTCTGATTCCGAATGGCTTCGCAACAGCGCAAGATTCTTCCCGTCTGGGGACCAATGGAACGAGTCTATTTGATCAGAAGTGAAATGGGTGATCTGACGCCCGGCGGAACCGTCGAGCGGCTGAACCCAGATATTGTCGACTCCGTCCTCGCGGATCGGGTACGCAACTGCCTTGCCATCAGGCGTGAACTGTACCCCTCCCGATCGGTGTGCGTGGGTGGCGATCAATCGCGGCGATGCCGGCAATTCCAAATTCAGCAAAGCGATGCTTTCGGTAGTTTGCGCGCCAGTGGTCTGGTCGGCTGCGTACGCCAACACCTTGCCGTCCGAGGAGATACTCATCTCCACTGTCCGTGAACTTCTGACGGGTACATTAAGTGTCGCCATGAGGACATACCCACGAAAGTTGATGCTGCCGGGAAGTGGCTCCGGTGGGGGCGAACCATCCAACCTCACCCGATAAATCATCTCATTACCGGTGCCTGAGCCGCGGTAATAGACCCATTTTTGATTGGGCGAGCAGACGGGATCTCTGTCACGCTGACCACTCGTCAGCCGCACCGGGTTCGAGCCGTCTGCATTGACGCGCCAGATGTTAGAGTTCGCTCCTTCATGAAACCGCCACGCGAAAACTACGTACTGGGTGTCGCAGCCTGTCAGATCAGAGATGTCCGCATTAGGGTCAGATATCAACTGGATCGGATTTTTCGCATCGGTCCCAATCAGCCACAGCCGAGCACCACTGCTCGCAAGCAATTTGCCATCAGCACTCCAGTTCAGCCAGTGGATGTCCTCTCCTATGGATGGCAGAGCATCCACTTGCGCCAATAGTGTCCCTGTCCCGGGAATAATGAAAATGTCGTGGTTGGTTTTCGTCTGCACGGTCGCGAGAATCCGGCCGTCGGCAGAGACGGTTAGCGTGGTGTATCCATTGGTGTCGCGAGTGATGGACTGGAGCTTCTGTCCTGTGTTGGATAGAAATCCAATCTGCCCCCGTGCAAAATTTGGTCCTCCTGCTGAGTAGAGCAGGAAAATTCCTCGTCCATCGGGTGACCACTTCAGTGTTGTGGGCAGTTTGCCCTCAAACACGGCCATGGGGTGGGCGTTGCCCGTGTCTAGATCAACCAGATCGATTCCGCCAAGATTGTCGCCTGGATGAACTACCTGCCGGGCAAGCTGGTTCCTTATCGGGGACCACGCCAGGTGGCGCGGCAGCGCGATGGTTGAGGCGATCAGCACCACCTTCTCATCGTTGCCATCTGCCGTGGCCGTGAGCACCCGGTATTTCCCGATGTCCGGATCATTTGCACGGGCGAACGCAATCCGACGCCCGTCGGGCGAGAACGTGAAATCGCTGTCAATATCCCGCACAATCAGCTTCGGTGTGCCGCCCAATACGGGAGCGCGGTACAGGTCGAACTCACTCAGCGTAAAGGTCACAGCTTTGCGGAAGTAGATGTAGTTTTCGTCGGGCGAAAAGGCGAGACTTTCGTAATGGGCAGCAGACGGCGCGATCACCTGAGTATCGCTACCCGTGGACACATTGCGCAGCCAGAGGCTCTCGAGGCCGTTATCGTCAATGGCGCTGAGCACGAACTTGCCGTCAGGTGAAATGGCTGTGAGTGCAGCCTTACCTGAATTTGTGATCTGCGCGATGGTAAAGTTCTGGAAGGGCATCGCGGCACTGTGGTTCAAGAGCGAATAGACGCCCAGGCCAGCCACGCCGAGAACCACCAAAGCTGCGATCACACCCGCAAACACGGCCAATTTGTGTTCTTTGGCAACGGCTATTGCGGCGGCACCGCTGCTGGAATATGACTGCTGAGCCGCTGGTATTGCGGTCGCCGCATCGACGCTCGCCGGCCGGACGTAATGCGTGGAGTCCGTATCGCGCTTGATCCGCCGCAGGTCGGCACGCATGTCAGACACATGCTGGTATCGCAGATCGCGATTCTTCTCCAGCGCCTTGCGAATCACCGCGTCCAGCTCGGGAGAAACTTCAGGATTAAGTTTCAATGCGTGCCGAGGCTCGTCGCGGAGAATCGCGCTGATGATCTCGCTCGAGCTGGTACGATCAAACGGCATCCTGCCGGTAGCCGCCTCG
>CAZDYZ010000611.1:0-6912 GCA_964509525.1 uncultured Acidobacteriaceae bacterium | reverse complement strand
GAACCTATCGTTCATTCATCTCGTCGCGCGTGAAACGTCGACCCGCCCTGACATGCTTTAGGCGCTTCATCAGGGAATCGAATTCCTGCGCGCTCCTCGATTGCCCAGTAAACTGCTCTAGCCATTCCCGAAAGGCGGCGTTGAGCGTTCTGCGCTGAGCTCTTGCGACAAGTCGAGCTTGTTCGATGAGATTCTCATCGGCGCTCAGCGTGATATTTTTCATACGAAAACAGCGTACACGAATCCAGTGTAATTAAACGAGGGCGGCTGTCATGTGTCCCGACTGTTCGTCCCCATCCCGTTCCAAGTCAACCCACGCAGTGGGACCAGGAGGGCTCGCCTCTAAGTCGTTTGTTTAGCAAACCACTTTTGGCGCTGTCATCCTGAGCGACGAGGCCATGCCGCGCAGCCGAGGAGTCGAGAGCCTGCCCCGCGGGGGCCTGCTTTTTGTAACAACTGGCAAGCCCATTGCGTACAATTCTGGATCCTGCTTCTTCTGGGAGCAGCAGGTTCCTCGACTTCGGTGGCGTTCCGCTTTGCGGGAGCCACCTCCGCTCGGGGTGACGGCAACAAAGGAGATTCGGTGATGCAAATACGCGGTAGAGGTCAGGACTTGCGGCGAGTGGCATGGCTGGTGCTGATCGCGCTGTGGTGCGCGGCTGGATGCAACTCAGCACGGTCCGCTCAGGTTCAGCCCGCAACTTCCGGCATTAGCAGCGCGGGGACGATGCAACTCAGCTCCGGAGGTCAAGGCTGGCTGAACCTAACCATCAGCTACGGTAATCTCCCAGATTTGCGCTGGCCAAATTTTAGCGATTACAGCCAGCACGTGAAGAAATTCTACGGGCTCAACGGAAATTCCTTGTGGTGGGTCCATGGAATGGAGCCGACTGCGCAGGCGCGTCAACTGATCGCTGTTTTGCTGCAAGCCGACCAAAAAGGGTTGTCGCCCGACGATTATGACGGACCGCGATGGAATGATCGTCAGGCAAAACTCAAAACTGCCATGCAGCAGCCGATCGAGATGGATGCTGCGAAGTTCGACCTCGCGCTCACTGTTTGCGCGATGCGGTATATCTCCGACCTTCACATTGGCAAGGTCAATCCCAAGCACCTCGACTTCGCGTTCGATGAGCAGTCAAAGAAGTACGATCTCGCCGAGTTCCTCAAGGACCATGTCACCGGCGCAAGCGATGTTGCGTCAGCGGTGGCACAGGTTGAGCCTCCCTATCCCGGGTACCGGCGTACCGTCCAGGCTCTGCAAAGCTACATGGAGCTGGCGAAGAAAGATGATGGAGCGCCGCTGCCCGCAGTGACGAAAACGGTTGCACCAGGTGACCCATATCCCGGCGCTCCACAGCTCGCGCGACGACTGCAATTGGTCGGCGACCTGCCGGCAAATGCGAATACTCCGCCTGATCAAGCAACTTACGATGGAGCATTGGTGGACGCAGTCAAGAATTTTCAGCGCCGGCATGGCCGCGACCCGAACGGGCGAATAGACACTCAAACCCTGGCCGACTTGAACGTCCCTCTGAGCCTCCGAATACGGCAAATGCAGTTGACTCTTGAGCGGTGGCGCTGGTTACCCGGCTCTATTCAAAGTCCGCTTGTCGTGGTAAACATCCCCGAATTCCGCCTGCGCGCCTATGACAAGGACTTCAAGGTCGCTCTGGCTATGAATGTTGTGGTGGGCAAAGCCTACGGCCACCACACCCCGGTTTTTGCCGACACGATGGAGTACGTTATCTTTCGCCCGTACTGGGAAGTGCCGCCTTCGATCATTCGTGCGGAGCTGGTTCCGCATCTGACTCGAGATCCCAGTTACCTTGGCAAGAAAGGCTTTCAGATCGTGGATAGCCGCCAAAACGTGGTTGCTTCGGGAACCGTCTCCAATGATGTGCTCGCGCAACTCCGCGCCGGCAAGCTCTTCGTTCGCCAGGAGCCAGGTCCGAAGAATGCACTGGGCCTGGTGAAATTTATCTTCCCCAATAGTTACAACGTCTACATGCACGACACGCCGTCAACAGAGTTCTTCGCCAAATCGCGGCGCGATTTCAGTCACGGCTGCATCCGGCTGGGAAAACCGGCCGATCTGGCGGCCTGGGTGCTGCGCGACAACCCCGGCTGGACTCCCGACCGCATTCGCGCGGCCATGAATGGCACGGCGCCCGAGCAAGTAAATCTCGCCCACCCGGTTCCTGTCTTGATCGTCTATGGCACCGTTGTCGTGCCGGAAGACGGACTCGTTTACTTTTACGATGACATTTACGGGCACGACGCAGCGCTGCAGGCGGCTTTAGCTAAGGGCTATCCCTATCCCTGGTGAGAGGAACTACCAGCGGCGAACCCGGCCCACATCCATGTGCACGAAGTCGGAATCGCGATAGTAGCCGACCCCGCCGCGCTGCAGACGCAGGGCTGCATCCCTGACGGCTGAGGTCGGAATCCCCGGCAAGCGAATGTCAATGGCTTCAGCTTGCATGTGCAGACTGTGCTTTGCTACGCCAGTATGCGCGCTGCGGCTGCGCAGGAATTCGTTGCTCCAGGGCGTGCGGTATCCGCAGATCACGTCGATCTCGCCCCCGGAATCATGCAACGATTCGGTCAGGTCGTGGAGCAGGTCAAACAACCGAGGATTGAAATGGTGTACATCTCCCGTGCGATAGTCGCGGAGGTAGTGGTCGAGCGTGGCCAGCGCCTCTGGCAAGTAGGTATCGCCGCGGCGATAAACGATGTCCAGCCTCTCGTTGGTATGGGTGTGATAAAAGCGGAGCCGGCACTCAGGTGCGGCGGGCGCCGCTGATGGCGACGACTGGCCCTGCAAGCCAGCCAGGCACAGCATGCCCACCCACAAAAAGCAGTTTCGCACTCCTGATCTCATCTTTGTAGAAGATTTCTCCGAATCGGTCGAGTCGGTCTCCGCAATTAAGCATTGTAGCGGAGCCAACAACGATTTCATAATTCGAGTCTTTTGCAATACAAGATGATCCTGAAGGAGAGATCAGTTGCTAACGCAAGGTGAGCTTGAAAAACGAGGGAGCAGGCATGCTGAGGTTCGATGATCAGCTGCACCATGTTCACCTATGACCCCCAACCCCGTGCGGATCATTGCAAGACTCAAGTTCCGGCTTGCTATGAAAGTCGCAGTTGATCCAGTTACTGCCCTCGGGGTAGGCTTTGTCGCCGGCATTCGCCAGGCGGCAGACAGCCCAAACCTCCAGGGAGCGAAGGGCTACGGTCAGCGCTATGGAGTCACCGCTGTCAACGGCTTTACTGACATTATGATTGGCGGGGCGATCCTCCCATCACTTCTGCATCAGCTATCGGCACGACAAAGTTGAAGGCACCTGTACCTGGTACTCGCTTCGATCAATCGTATTGGCACGACAGCAGGACGATCAGAAACCGGTCGCCCCTCTCGCAAAGCGGGCTAGGAGAAATTGTCATGGAAGGTAACTTATCCGGAAGCTTCTACTCTTTCGAGTTCTTCATCGAGCTGAAGATCAACAATGTTGTGCACATCGGATATCCGAAGGTTTGCGTCCGCGATGTAATTTCGGGGGCAATGCGATGGGGTTCCAAACTGGATTGGTCCTGGCCAGATCCGGCCAAACCCCGCGCGGGTTGGATAGACGATGAACAGCGAGGGTTCGCTAACAGAACACCCCAAAAGCCCGAGGATGCAATTGGTGCGGAGGGCAGAATTGGCGACATGCACCTTCGCTTTGAAAGGATTTTGGAGTTCGGCAAGAACCAGGTTGTCTACGCTCTGTATTGCCCGGAAAAGAATATTCGGCTCGCCTACGGATTTGATCGCACCATATTCGAAGCAAAGCAAGAAAAGCTCAATTGAGTCGAACCTGTGAAGAAGTCACGATCCGATCCCGCATGACGGTTGCATAGACACTGCACGGCTTGGCCCTATCGCGTTGCTGAAAGCATTACTTTCAACTCCCCAACTACGTGAGCACAGGTATCGGTGACATCACAGGTCTGGTCTACTTGGCGGGGTGATTGCCATGACCAAAGTCTGCACAATGCAGGCAAACGGGATGTCTCCTCATAGAGGGTGGTTGATGAGATAACAGACACACGAGAATCGTTTGAACGGCACCCTGGTTCGATCCCGTCCAGGTTCACCATCTCCTTGACTTCGATATGTGACCTTGTTCTCGTTTCGACCACTGCCTATCCGTGTCCGAAGAAGTTGTGTGGAAGCGGGGCACCGAACCCATACAATTCAGCCCTATTTTCCCGTGTTTTGCGGAGCTAACCTCAATGAAATCAGCACACTTTCCGATGTGTGCTTGGGCTTCTAAGCAAGAGTCTTAGTCGATCGGCGATGAGAATTTTGCTTATGTCGCGCTGTGATTTGCCGATTTACCTTTCAGGCTGTGCCTCGCGCGGAAAACGGAATTGACTGGAAAGTCACGTAAGACATTAGGGCGCCTCTCGCCGACAGGGGTACTGTTGGCGCAAGCGAGGGAGAGATAAGGTTCTCGCCGAGACTGAAGGCGCGCCTAGCCGCCACACCAGCCGCACGGAGCTGCTAGTGGTTACGTGGAGAGGAGCAGTCTCGGCCCTGGTAGTCATTTAGAAAAGCAGGTTGAACGGCATGACGAAAACAGACGACCACACCCAGCATCAACGGCGCATCACGGCGGAACAAACCGACGCGATGCGTAGGTTGACCAAAGCGCTTCGCCTGCTCGAAGCTGTCGCACCGCAGGCCCGTGTCGAGGTTGAAGAAGTGCGAGCGGCAGTTGAGAACTTCGTAGCGGCGCACTATAGCCCTGTGGAAAGAAGCTACAGATAACCCATAACAACACAAGCTCGCAGGTGATGGCGGTTGTGTACCGACGCCTGGATGTTGTTTCTTATGGACTTTTCTGGTCACTCATTGCGGAACAGTCGCCTCACAGGCCATGACCAGGTGAATTGTGACAGTTTGGATTCACATTGACGGGGGCCAGCGCCATTATTGTTTGTCGTAGATCGCGGTGCTGCTGACCTTCTTTCCGTCGGGGCTGGTCCCATTCACGGTGACGGTACGGCTCTTGCCATCTGCCGAGACCACTATGCGGCCGCTGGCTGTAACCTTGCCATCCTTCTTATTAGTCAATAACAACGTATGGTCGTTGACCTTCTTATAGGCACGACTGTCGGTGGACGGGTCCCCGGTAACCGGGTAGTCTTTGCCGTCGAACTTGCCCGTCCACTCCGTGTGAGCCGGTTTGCCATCACCGGTGGTCCCATCGGTGGTGACCTTTACCTGATCGCCTGCGGGTTCATAGACGACGGTTGTGTTTTTGGTTGCTCCGGTTGAAAACATCGACTTGGCGTCATTTAGCTTCCAGGTACCCATGTTGGGGTCGCTGGCATAGCACACCCCTCCTACGGTAAGACACAGGGCCAGCGCCAATCCGATCTTTCTCACGTTCATGTGCTCCCCTTGGTATCAGTATCGTTGCTACGGACGCGATTGTAGCCTAGCCCGAAGACCTGTGCCAACACAGGCGAACGGCATTTGTTTGTTACCTCTAATGGTGCATAATCTGTCCCGAATTGACCGATGACACTGACGCAGAAGCAACACAGAACTGGCTTGTGCCGGCGAGAAAGTGCTGCCATGGCTGTCCATACGGTATTTTTCGCAAGAAGTTTCATGAACGCCATGACCTCGCTAGTAGCGAGGTCACTGGGTACGGCGAATCCGTTTAAGATCGCCTGGGCAAGAAGGTTAGTCAGTAAACCAGAGTCTGAACTGAACTGCGCTCAGGTAGTAGAATCTGCCATTACATCAGAGCCGCGCGCCCGCGCTTCGATTCATGCCCGGAAATTCGCCCAGTCCGCGCCTGAGCGCATGGATTGTATTGGCCATGCTTGCAATGGTGGCTGTGCCGGCGGGCATTACCCTGCATAGCGTTCACGTTGCCGCTGTCTCTGTAGTTTCTAGCGAAAACCCCACTCCTTTCGGGTACACCTGGAGCTTGCTGCTATTTGTCGTCCCCATTGCTGTGATTGCGTTTTGGTTTTTGCCCAATGAAGGAATACAAGTTTCGCAGCGGTCTTTTTGGCGGACAATCTGGGTTCTCGTCCCTCTTGGTTTTGGACTTGACTTTTTCTTTGCCAGCTGTTTTTTCGTCTTTCCCAACACTCACGCAACCCTCGGGATCAGGGCTCCCGCCCTGGGGAGCACCGTTCCGATTGAGGAGTACCTTTTCTACTTCACGGGCTTCGTTGCGGTTCTTCTGATCTACATCTGGCTCGACGAGTACTGGTTAGTTGCTTACAAAATGCCCGACTATGCGGACAAGGCAAGAGCTATTCGGCAACTGCTACAGTTTCATCCTTCCTCTCTGATTGCTGGCGTCCTGCTGATTGCAGCTGCAATGCTGTACAAGAAGCTGCGTTCTCCATTTCCCGAGGGATTCCCCGGGTATTTCACCGTGCTTGTAAGTGGTGGTTTGGTCCCTTCGGCGGGCTTCTTCCCAGCCGCTCGACAGTTCATCAATTGGCGCGCTCTTAGTCTGACAATGTTCATGATCCTGCTCATCAGTATGTTCTGGGAAGCGACTTTAGCCGTGCCCTATGCCTGGTGGGGTTATCAGCAGAAGCAGATGATGGGCCTGTTCATAGGAGCTTGGACCAACCTGCCAATAGAGGCGGTCGCGGTGTGGATCGCTGTGACCTATGGGACGACTATAGTTTACGAAATCGTGAAAGTCTGGCAGGCTTCGGGCAAGTCTGCTCGACACGCATTTTTTGGGCTCTGAGCGAGAATCTGTAACCCCTCCTGATTTTAGGAGGGTTTGGGTTTTCGGGAACTCTGGTTACACTCGGGAGGATGGGAGAAACCGATTGGAGCAAAGTACTAGGGTGGCCAGGGTATAGGGTCTATCGACACGA
>CAZDYZ010000610.1:0-4395 GCA_964509525.1 uncultured Acidobacteriaceae bacterium | reverse complement strand
GGGCAGACACGGTTCGCAATGTCGATGCCTGGTATACCGCGTTCACTGTCCAAGCCGCAGAAAAGCTCTACCTAACCCCGTCAGATCGCGTACGCATCTGGTAAAAGGGAGGGTAGACGTCACCGTGGCAAGTGCAGGCGGTCAGGCTGGTCAGCCCCGCAGAGAGATTTTTCGCTAAACCCGGAATCTGGGTATTGCAATCGTTCGTGCGACTTTTCTCACTGGTCAAGCTTCTGGTCGAGCGTGTGCGTTCTTGAGGTAACTTCTCTGTTTTTGATGTTCTTCGGGGTGCATGTTATCCTTGAAACCGTAACAACAAACGATTAGAAAGTAGGAGCGCAACCGATTCAGTGTTAGCCCGAGAGAAAAAAGCTGCCCTGATTGCACAGAACCGGAGGGACGAGAACGATACCGGCTCGCCAGAAGTTCAGATTGCCATTCTGAGCACACGGATTGGCGAATTGACCGAGCATTTTAAGACGCATAAGAAGGACCATGCCTCCCGGCGCGGTCTTCTCATGATGGTGAGCAAGCGTCGCAGCCTGCTCGATTACCTCAGAAAGTCTGATACCGAACGCTACAAAGCCGTCATTCAGAAACTCGGCATCCGCAAGTAAGCCGATTGCCGGCCGCTGAACAGCCACGCTTCGGGCGTGGCATAACGCCACTTTTCGATGTGCACCGGGTTCGCGGTTGCCAGAGAAAGGCACTTGGGGCGCGGACCTTTTGCGCGTGGCACACGCAAGGTCCATTGTCTAGGTTCTCTCGACTGACAGATATCTCACTCTATCTCGCGTGGTCGCAACATTCGCCAGAGGCGTGTAGTACTAACGCCGCTAATCCACGCCAGGTCCACACTCTAGGCGGATGAGATGTATTGGTTGGCTTCGGAATGGAAGGTACTTAAGAAAATGAAGCAAGAAATCAGTGTCCAGCTGCACGGCGGTAAGTCGATTTACTTTGAAACCGGAAAACTGGCAAAGCAGGCACACGGCTCCTGTATTGTGCGCATCGGCGACAATGTCGTTCTCGCTACTGCCTGTGCTAACCCCGAACCAAGGGAAGGCATCGACTTCTTCCCCTTGACCGTTGATTACCGAGAATACACCTACGCTGCGGGACGCATTCCTGGAGGATTCATCAAGCGCGAAGGACGACCCAGCGAGCGCGAAATTCTGACCAGCCGTCAGATCGACCGCCCTATCCGCCCCCTGTTTCCAGAAGGCTTTCGCTGCGAGACCCAAGTGATCGCCATGGTTCTCTCGGCGGATACGGAGAACGATCCCGACGTCGCCGGCATTAATGGTGCATCGGTTGCCCTCAGCGTCTCCGACATCCCGTTCCATGGCCCAATTGGCGCTGTGCGCGTTGGCCAGGTTGACGGAAATTTCATCATCAATCCCACCTACGCGGAGCGGCGTGACGGCAATCTGAACTTGATGGTAGTAGGGACAGCCGAAGGCATCGTGATGATTGAGTCAGGCGCTCGTGAGGTCAGCGAAGAGACGGTTGTGCAGGCCATCGAATTCGGCCATCAGGAGATCAAGAAGATTTGCGCTGCCATCACCGATCTTGCCCAGAGGTGTGGCAAGCCAAAACGCACGGTGGAGCCGGTCACGATTGACGAGCCCTATTTGCAGCAGGTTCGCTCGCAGCTGGGCGACCGTCTGCGGGATGCTGTCGACACAGAGAAACATCCCAAGAACGAGAGCTACACGCTCATCAAACAGCTCAAGGATGAGTTCCGGGAAACAATTCCTGAAGAAGATGAAGAAGGACGCAAGAAGGCAGGCAAATACTTCGACCTGTTGCGCGAACGGATTTTCCGCGAGCAGGTCATCAGGGAGCATCGCCGCCCGGACGGGCGCAAGTTCGACCGGATCCGCGACATCTGGATTGAAGTCGGAGTTCTGCCCCGTACGCATGGATCGGCCATCTTTACCCGCGGTGAGACTCAGGCATTGGTGACCACCACGCTTGGCACCGGCGATGACATGCAGCGCCTGGAAGCATTTGAGGGGGATGCCAAGAAGCGCTTCATGCTGCACTACAACTTTCCACCGTTCTCGGTAGGCGAGGTGGCATTCCTGCGTGGGGCCGGGCGCCGTGAGATCGGCCACGGGGCCCTGGCTGAACGTGCAGTCTCGTCGGTGTTGCCTTCGGAGGCCGACTGGCCGTACGCCATGCGAGTCGTATCGGACATCTTGGAGTCGAACGGATCATCTTCTATGGCAACGGTTTGCGGAGCTTCGCTAAGCATGATGGATGCCGGGGTTCCGCTGTCGGCTGCGGTCGCTGGAGTGGCGATGGGATTGGTGAAGGAAGGCGATGCTTACGCCATCCTCAGCGATATTGCAGGAGCGGAAGATCACTACGGTGACATGGATTTCAAGGTGGCCGGCACGCGCGACGGGATTACCGCCCTGCAGATGGATATCAAGGTGATGGGTATCACGCCCCAGATCATGCGCGAGGCGTTGGAACAGGCTCGCCACGGCCGACTGTTCATTCTCGACAAAATGTCCGAGGTGATCGCCGAGCCACGCACCAAGATCAGCGAATTTGCTCCTCGCTTCTACACCTTACAGATTCCAACTGACAAGATCCGGGATCTCATCGGACCTGGAGGCAAGGTGATTCGCGGAATCGTCGAGCAGACCGGCGTCAAGATTGATGTGGAGGACAGCGGCAAAGTGAATGTCTCCTCCAGTGATCAGGTGGCAGCGGCCAAAGCTCTCCAGATGATTGGCGACATTACCGCCACGGCGGAGGTCGGGAAGACATATCTCGGCAAGGTCACACGACTCGCCGATTTTGGGGCATTCGTCGAGATCCTGCCCGGCACAGACGGACTACTTCATATCAGCGAAGTTGCTGAGCATCGCATCAACGACGTTCGCGACGAGCTAAAGGAAGGCGATCAGGTGCTGGTGAAGGTGTTAGCGGTCGAAGGGAACCGCATCAGGCTATCGCGCAAAGCCATCCTCAAAGAACAACGAGCCAAAATGGCGGGGGGAGAGCCTGCATCGGATGGCTCAGGAGCAATCACGTTCGAGGGCGGACACGAGAAGGCGGACGAGCCCAGTGAGAGCAGCTATAACCGCGACAGCGTGCGACGCGAGCACGCTGGCAGCCGGCGCGAGGGTGGTCATTATGGCGGCCGCGTAGGTCGTGGCAGCTCGGGTGGCGGACGCAGCGGAGATCGCGGACCCCGCCGCGGACCCCGGCGATAAAGTTGGCCGCCAAAGGGTGGAAACTACGTTAAGGAGAGTCCAACCTCTCCCTTTTTCATCATGTTAACAAGTTGGGGTCGCACCTTACAAAAGGCACGCGGCCCCCAGACGGTGGCTCGGTTTACCTTCCTATTCGGCACGAACGGCTTTGGCAAAAACACCGACAGCATTACACAACATCGGAGCGGTGGCTGTGGAGTCGCGGCTCTCCTCGTATGGCTGCGCCGGGTGAGCTGCTCAATGGCCAGCCTGCTGTATTGCGTAACTCTGCCGACGGAAATTGCAGGTATCGCATCGGGAGTTTGGGGGTCTGCTGTTCAATCGCGGGAATCAGCTGGACTACGAACATATTGGAGTGAAATCGCCAGTCCGGAAGCATTCTTGGGTGAACCGGACGCGCTGAAAAAGGCGCGATTACAGTTCCATCAAGTGCTTCGCGAAATCCTGGCGGCAACAACTCCGATTCCGTTTCGCTTCCCGACGCTGCTGGAAAGCGAAGCTATTCTGGCACAAACTATCGCAAGCGAACAGGAACTCTATCGCGCAGCGCTGGAGAGAATCGGGGAAGCCCTGCAGTACGAGATTATTGCGAGCTGGGAGGGCGATGAACGGGCTGACCTGGCAACGCCCGTTAGTGGGAGTGAATATCGGAAGCGCCGTCAGCAGGTGATGGCACGTGTCAATGCCGTGGATACCAAGCTTAAGAATGTGACTGCCGGGTCGGTGCGTGAATGGCGGGCCCGACAGGAGCGCAAGACGCATCATTGGTTCGCCCTGGTGCCGCGTGACTGTCGGGAGCATTTTGTCACTTCGTTGCGAAATGCCGGAGCTTCAGAGGGAGTCCGCCTGCGCTTGAACGGCCCCCAACCGCCGGGCGAATTCGTATTTCCCGTGGCGCAGGGGGGATAGCCCGACGCTCTCTTACCCACCGCAGTGTTGGTCCCACTTTCTGAAGGGATCTCTCTGTGGGACCGATCTTGGCTAAGGAGGAGCGGATTGTCGCCGTGGAGGGCAATTCAATTCTTGGGGATGGCCGCGCGCATGATAAGTCATCGATAAGTGACTGTTGGTGAAATGGAGAAACTGACGCAGGATTTTCGCTATGGAGTACGCATGCTGCGGAAGAGCCGCGCCTTCACCGCAATCGCGGTGATTACGTTGG
>CAZDYZ010000609.1:0-4980 GCA_964509525.1 uncultured Acidobacteriaceae bacterium | reverse complement strand
CAAACCAGATTCAGCCTCGGCTACGGGACGCTAGCCTCTCAGAGATCGCATCAGCGATTGGCGTCTCCATTGTCTACGCGTCCGACATCCGCAGGGGCCAACGCCGTCCGCATCCGAGGCACTGGCAGGCGTTAGCGGAACTGGTAAGTGTTGGCCCGATGAGCGTTAGTGATCTTTGTCGATGAGTCTAATTGGGATTTTCACTAATTGACCAAGGGCTTCCTAGTTTCCCGCCAGCCGACTGCTCGCTCCGAATACTAGAAAAAGACTAGAGATTCCAATCGCGCCATACCTGTAGATTCAACGCTTCTCCTGTGGATCAAAAATCAAGATCGAGGTCCGGAGACAAAGTTGCAATTTGCCAAGCCGGAATCGACGAACCAGGCGCCGGGTCTCACGCTCATTGAAGCTGAAGCCCATCGCGCGCAGGTCGCCGAAAGCACCGTGACTCTGCGCGAATCCAATTTTCGCTACTACGGGTGGCGCGTGGTGCTGGCCGCGTGTCTAGGTGTGATGGCGGGATTCGGTTCGCTGTTCGTTTATACCTTCTCGGTTTTTGTGAAACCCCTGGCCACCGATTTCGGCTGGACGCGCGAAGCCATCTCCGGTGGCTTTGCCATCGCCGCAATTACGTTGGGTACGGTCTCACCGCTGTTGGGACGTTGGATCGACCGCCTTGGCCCTCGCCACATCATTCTGACGTGCATGACCGTGTTCGGATGTGTGATCGCGTCGCTGTCTCTGTTGGGTTCCAGCGTGTGGCAATTCTACGTGACATGCTTTGTGCTGGGACTCGTCGGCAATGGAGCAGCGCACTTGGCTTATTCGCGATCGATCTCCACCTGGTTTCAACAGCGATTAGGAACGGCGTTGGCCTTCGTGATGGTGGGAGCCGGCCTGGGAGCGATGATCTTGCCCGTGGTAGCGCAAGCCATTGCCAGCCGCTTGGGCTGGCGAGCCGCCTATGCAGCGCTCGGTGGACTGGCGTTGCTGCTGGGTTTACCGCTCAGTTGGCGCTACATCCGCGAGCGCGGAGAGACTCGGCGCAAGTCCGCTCCAGTTGCGCACTCTGGAATGACCTGGCAACAGGGCATCCGCTCGTTTGCTTTCTGGATCGTGACTACCATCCTGTTTGCAAGTTCGATCAGCATGAATGGTGCGATTACGCATCTCTCGGCATTGCTGACGGATCGGGGAATCACGCCGAAAGAGGCGGCGCTGTGCGCGTCGATTCTCGGAGGATCGAGCGTGCTGGGCAGAATCGCCACCGGATGGCTGCTAGATCGTTTCTTCGGGCCGCGCGTTGCACTCGGAATTAACCTGCTGACGGCGCTCGGCATATTTCTTTTGGCCCGCGCGAACGGCTTCGCAACAGGCGGTCTCGCGGCCGTACTTATCGGCATCGGGGCAGGCGGTGAAGCCGCTACGACGCCGTACCTGTTGACGCGCTACTTTGGCATACGCGCCTTCTCAACACTGTATGGCCTTACCTGGACCTTCTATGCCGCCGCAGGAGCGATCGGCCCGGTTATTCTAGGCCGGGCTTTTGACGCGACCGGCTCGTATTCTTCGCTGCTTGGCCTGTTGGCTGCAGTTCTCGCCCTGGCAGCTGTCATGAACCTGTTGCTGCCGAGGTATCCCGCATCTGTCTCAGAGCCCTAAGCGGGAGCGATGACATTTGCTCTACGGAGCCAGTCTGCCGCTCTGAAGATATCCCTGGGAAGGAACACCGAACGCGTCGGCCACACGATTGAAGAAAGCGAACAGTGCCGCGATGTAGACAGCCTCCGCAATCTGCTCTTCCTTCCAACCGGCGGCGCGCAACTTCTCCACGTCTTCCGGCGTTGAGCGATAAGCGGTGCGCGTGATGATCTCGACGTAGTCGAGCAATATACGTTCGGCCGGGGTGAGACCCGCATCGTCGAGCTTGCCCTCGACGATCGCTTGCACGCATGAATCGGGAGCTCCCTGAACCCGCAGGAAGTAAGCGTGGCTGTCGAGTCAATATGGACACCGGTTCAGGAAGGAGACATGGCTTGCAATCATCTCCTTGTGTCGGCGCGAGAGGTGCCCCTCGGAGAAATGCACAACATTGCCCATCTCAATTACTTTTCGGAGGAAGTCGGGTCTCGCGCCAAAACACTTGATGATGCCTGGAACCTGCTGTCGGCCAGAGCCAGAGCGCCAGAAATCATAGGCTGCAGCTGTTTCGCCGGTGGCTTCCGTATCTTCAATGATTCGGATCTTGGTCGACTGCTTTGTACGAAGCTCAGCGTCCCCCAAGTTTCTCTCGTCTTTGCGTTGATCGTTCGCCATCGAAGCCTCTTTCAAAGTAGATCACGGTCTCCAGTTGCTTCGGCCTAAGTCTGCGCTATTCATCTGTGACGGCAACACGCGACAAGAATAGCAAAATGTATGCGAACAAACCTGCGATCACAATCCCAGAAACATACTAGAAATCACTTTGCCCCATTCGTGAATTTTCCCACACCACGAACACACAGATAGTCGAATCACGCTATTGATCCGGCGAGCGTCACTCACGATAATCACGGACGTTTTGGCGTTCGATCGTTCAGACAATCTTGAGTGCTGAATCGCTGCGCGGACGCGTGTGTTCATCCTGAAACGATCGTCAAGCAAAAAGAATTGTGAGGAATAGATGACGCAAATCAGAAGTCTGTTGTGTGTCGCGCTAACGATGTTCTCTACGATGCCGCTCGCCGCACAGCAGATCACTGCCAGCATTCATGGAACCATTGTCGACCCGAGTGGTGCAGTTGTAGAGGCGGCAAGGGTCACTGCCAAACAGATTGAAACCGGACTGACGCGCAGTGCTGTGACGGATCGCAGCGGTAACTATGTTCTTGTCGAACTTCCCGTTGGGCACTATCTTCTTGAAATCGCAGCCAAGGGCTTCGTGAAATACATGCAGGAGGGGATTTCCCTCGATGTGAACCAGACAGCGACAATGCTAGTGCATTTGCAAGTCGGCTCCGAGACCCAGCAAGTCGATGTCAAGGCCGATGCAACGCTGGTGCAGAACACCGTCAGCAGCCTGGGCGAGACGGTGATGCAGCGTGGGATTCTCGACTTACCGCTCGACGGACGCAATTTTTCACAGCTGGGAGTACTACAACCGGGAGTGGTTCCTTTGACGCCTGGATTGCTAGAAGCAGGGGGACCCGCGCGGGAGAACGAAGGCTATGCGGTGGATGGACAGCGCCCCGAGTCGAACAACTTTCTCATCGACGGCGCAGACAACGTGAGCTCCGTAGACGGTGGATTTGTTCTCAAGCCGCCGATCGATGCGATCGAGGAATTCCGCATCCTGACGCACAATGCCAATGCTGAGTTTGGCCGCAACACGGGTTCCACAACCAACATCATTACGCGCAGCGGATCGAATTCATTCCACGGCGCCGCATGGGAGTTCTTGCGCAATGACGCGATGGATTCCTCGGATTACTTCACGCAATCCGTGCAGCCGCTGAAGCAAAACCAGTTCGGGGCGACGTTTGGCGGGCCAATCATCAAAGACAAGACCTTTTTCTTTGGATACTACGAGGGATTCCGCAACCGGCAGGGCGAATCCGTACCCGCGACCGTGCCTTCTGTCGCCGAAACGCAAGGCAACTTCGGGCAGCTTTGCACAAGCATTAGTGGTGACACCTTTGCCTCGAGCGGCCAGAACGCCGGAGATTGCGTCAATGCTCAGGGCAACCCGGATCCCAACGGCCAGTTGACACTCTTTGGTCAGAATGTCCCATTCAACCAGATGACCACCGTGATGCCGATCAATGCGACGTCGGCGCTGGCCGTATCTCTATTTCCCAGCGTGCCTACGGGAAATGCGTTCATCGCGACAGAGACGAAGAGTGAAGACGATAATCAATTCGGTCTAAAAATCGATCATTATCTTTCCTCCGCTGACACGCTCAACTTCCGTTACATGTATTCAAGCGGACCGACCACCGACCCGCTCTCTCCGGCGGGTGCCAATGTCCCCGGCTTTCCGGTGGGCGAGTATGATCGCGCGCAAAGTTTCGTTGCCCAGGAAACGCACGTGTTTTCGCCAACCATCATCGGACTCGCGCGTTTGTCATATCTCCGCAATACATTTCTTCTCGACGAACACTTGAATCACGAATCGCCGGCGAGCCTCGGATTTACTTACGCTCCCACGCTGCCCCTGGCTGCTGGTCCGCCATTCCTCCAGATCGGAGGCTACGCCTCAGCGGGTGATCCCATCACAGGGCCGCGCAATACTTACCAGAACACGTACGGATTCTCCGGCTCGCTAAACTGGATTCGGGGGCGTCACGAAATCAAGTTCGGCGGAGGTTACAGTCGCGACCAGATCAACGGACTGCAGGGCATCGCCACCAACGGGTTCTTCGTATTCGAGCCCATTCCAAGCGTGGCTGGTTTCATCTTCAACGATGGGTTCGCGAACTTTCTTGGGGGCTTTCCAGTTGTTTTTCTGCAAGGTGGCGGAGACTTCAGCCGCGAAATTCGCGACCGCTCCATCAATGCCTATGCGCAAGATTCTTTCAAAATCAATCCTCACTTGACTGTGAACTACGGTGTGCGCTACGAAATTCCATTCCCGGCAGTCGAGAACAAGAATCGCGTAAATCTGTTCGTTCCAGGTGCGCAGTCTACGGTGATTCCTACCGCGCCTCCGGGCCTGCTCTATCCGGGCGACAGCGGAGTTCCACGCGGACTGATCTCCACGCAGGCGACGGCTTTTGCGCCGCGGGTTGGTGTCGCATGGGATCTCAGTGGCAACGCGAAGACCGTCGTCAGCGCTGCCTACGGAATGTTCTACGAGCCCTATAACAACGGCGAAGGCGGCCCGCTGCAAGATCCCGTCAGCTCTCCGCCTTATCTCAAAACAGAACAAATCGGCTTCGCGCCAGGTTTCACATTCTCCGACCCATACACCACCGCGAATCCGTTCAGCCAACAATTCCCTGA
>CAZDYZ010000608.1:0-4013 GCA_964509525.1 uncultured Acidobacteriaceae bacterium | reverse complement strand
CTTTGCACATTTCTGGGTGCATGCGCGCTTCCTGCTGGTCGAAGGCGAGAAGATGTCGAAGAGCGCGGGCAATTTCTACACCGTGCGCGACCTCATCTTAATGGGACACAAGCCATCGTCCATCCGCTTTCTGCTGACGTCGGTCCCATATCGCAAGCAGCTCAACTTCACCTTCGACGGTCTGAGACAAGCCGCCAATTCGGTTGAGCGTCTGCGCAACTTCAAGTTGCGTCTAGAGAGCTCGCAGTTCGCCGATGACAACAACGTGATCATTGACGAGATTGCAGAGAAGACCTCGACCGAAATGCGCGCCGGTCTCGAAGATGATCTGAACACTGCCCGCGCTCTGGGCGCCATCTTCGACATGGTACGCGATGTGAACGCGGCCGCCGATGCCAGCGAAGTGCGCAAGGGGAACGTAAGCCGATTGCTGCAGGTCATACAACAGTTCGACGACATCTTTGCCGTGTTGAAGGATGACGATGCCGCCAAAGTGCGCGCGACTGTCGAGTGGGCCAAGAAAGAGGGCTTGGAAGACAAGATCAGTCAGGAAACGGCTGAGCTGGCAAAGGCCACTCTTTCGGACGCCGAAATCGAACGACTTGTTACTGAACATTCGCGGGCGCGCAAAGCCCGCGACTTTGCGCATTCCGACACCATACGCGCGCAATTGGCTCAGGAAGGCGTTCTCCTTGAGAACACCAAAGACGGCGTGCGGTGGCGAAGAAGGTAGGAGGGGTCCAATGATAGGCTCCGCTTAGTTACAGCTCCGGCCAGCCTATCCTTCGTGTCTCGGGTGCTGCAACATACTGAGACCAAGCCGCCACGCATGGAATTGTGAGCTATCGAGTATCAGTAGGCCTTCTCGCAGATGCTGAGTTCCCTCGAAAAGGTTGTGGAAACATCTAGCTTAGCTTAGCTAGTGAAGCTGTGCCGCTGACTTCGGTAATGCTCGAAATTGAAATGCTCCCTCGGCAACTTCAGATCCGAGCGCTGGCGAAAAATAGCGCGCCCGAGGCGCTGGTTTGCCTGGGTGCCCGTTTAGATAGCGGCGCGGGCCGGCATCAGCGGATGACAGTTAGACGCACTGCTGTCAGACTTCGGACTCAAGTTCTGGCAATCCTTTTCCAGGCTCCTGACGCAATTCGTCGCTGTGAACTTTAGCGGTTGTGACCAGCGCCACCCCGGCTACGATCACTACAGTACCCGCAAGTATGTAACCGTCGAGGCGTTCGTGGAGTACCAGCCATCCCAGAAAAACGGCGACCATGGGGTTCACATACGCGTAGGTTGCGACCTTCGGCGTTGGCACATGCTTTAGCAGCCAGATATATGCCGAATAGCCCACCCAGGAACCAAAGGTTACGAGATAAAGCACTGCAATCAGGGCACGAGGAGTGATCACGATGCGATGGTGCTGACCGGTCATCAAGGCGACTACGGAGTTGCCGATGGCTGCGAAGCACATCTCCCATCCAGTTGCGGTAAACGGATCAACCTTCATCTGCCATTTGCGGGAGAGCACAGAGCCGGTCGCCCAGCTCATGGAGGAGCACAACAATGTGGTCGATGCCACCAGTTGCATGATTCCGAGAGTGCCGCGATGTTCAAACTTGGGCCAGAAGAGAATAGCGATGCCGGAAACGCCGAGCGCCAGACCTAACAGTCCGCGTCGCGAGAGGCGGTCTCCGCGAAACACGAATGTTTCAAGAATGAGAAACCAGATCGGCGTCACAGCCACGATCAAGGCCGCATATCCTGTCGCCACCCATTGCTCGGCCCAGGCTAGACCACCGTTGCCTGCGACCAGCAACAGGCATCCGATAACCGCGAGTCGCAAAGCCTCATTCAGAGTGACGCGAACCTTACGACCCATCACAGCACACGCCGCAAGCATCACCGGGCCTGCGATGAGAAATCGCATGGCGCACATGACCGCGGGAGGCAGGTGCTCGTAGTCGGTGATTCCAATCACCAGGTACGTCGAGCCCCAGAAGACGTATACCAGGGCGAATGCGACGATTACTTGCAGACGGTGGTTCCGGTGCAATGTCAAGCGCTGTATAGAAAGCTCAGTGTGCTGAGAAACTGCCCGCGGATTCCGCTGGTTTAGGCTGTTCTTTTCTCAGGCGATGTCCAGTCAACAAAATGTAGTGAACACCAGAAATCAAGGTAAAGGTAAATGTCGCGTACAGGAAGAAGCGTTCGAGCGCAAATACCCAAGGCGACAGCAACAATTGTGCCAGGACGACAAAAAAGACAGCGGCAATTTGGCAGACGGTATTGATTTTTCCAAATATGCTGGGACGGAAGTCGCGAAAACCGACCGTTGCGTAGAGGACCACCGCTGTGGCAATAATGCATATGTCACGGCTGAATACTAGAACGGTATACCTCCACGGGATTTTCTTTACAAAGGAAAGTACGAGGAACAGCGAACTGAGGAGTAGCTTGTCCGCAAGTGGATCAAGGTACTGCCCAAGCAGAGTCTGCTGGTGCAGTGTTCGCGCCAGCAAGCCGTCGAGAGCATCACTCAGTCCCGCGGCGATCAACAAGCCAAGTGCCCAAGCCCAATTTCCGTCGAGAATCGTGATAATGACGAATGGAATAAAGATGAGGCGCAAAAGGGTGATTTGGTTAGGTGCCGTTAAGAGTTGTCTCTTCAAGCAGTTACCCCGTAAGAGCAGCCCGTTGTTCTTGCCCCCGCTCTCAGGTAGTTAATTCCCATGGCTCACTTTGTTGCCTTAGCAGAAGCAGCATTAACGACGACTGTCTGCGATTGATTCTGACGGGTTTAGGGCTTGCTGGCAATGACAGTCAACATTCTTTCGCAATTTACGTCGAACTCAAACCTCTGTGTTGCGCTGCACCAATTTTCCCTTCGCTGTCCCTATAAAAACTCAATTGTGACGGAGATAATCTCCTCGGTGCACCCGGGTTGTCCAAAAAACCTCCTGATGGGTTTGGGCCAACGTTAGGTAACGGCTCGTGCTGAACACAAACGAGAGACTTCAGTCGGAGTCGTCGATTAGCAGCTCATCGCATAGATCGATCAGCATCGAATGGTGTTGAACGTCAAACCAACGGCAGAACTCCTCGTAACTACGATTCGTTGGCCATGTGCACTCATCTCTGAACCAACCGTCCAATTGGTCAACAAAGATCTCCTCATGTAACTCTTCCAAGGCTTCGCGAATATCATCGTTCGTATCACATTCGGGGATCAGATAGATCGTAGGCTCCAGCCCAACCTCGTCCAGTGTGATGTCGATGCTGGTTGGATCGGCATTGTGCAGCCAGTCTAAGAAAGGTTGCTTCGGCTTAACCACCACTGCCGATCGATTTAACATGACCCACACCTCGTTTTCAGGCTGCGCGCTGCTCCAATCGGTGATGCAGATGGGATGAGAAGGTCGATCCCCGATCACGGATCGCGCTAAGCTACCAGTGATCAACGCACTCTCAGGGGTGCAATCACAGTGGATAAGGAGATCGACCTTGAAGAAGAATAACAATTCTCCCGTGAAGAGGGAACAGCACTCGAAGCAGACTAAGCCGCGGGTTTCGGTACAGCGGGATGCGAAGGAAGTGATGGCGGAGTTATTGCTAAAGCTGACAGAAAAGCTGGAGCCGAAGGCAGTATCGGCGAGTGCAGGAAAAGAACAGCCGCGAGGCGGGCTTCGCCCCAACCTGGACCGTCTGACGGTGGGAGTGGATCGGGGTGACCAATGCAGCGCCTACTGCATTTTGGGTCTGGAGGGAGAACCGTTGATCGAGGGACAGTTGCCAACCACGCAGCCGAGTGTGGCGGAGTTTTTCCAGGGCCTGCCAGCGGCGCGAGTGGTGCTAGAAGTGGGGACCCACTCGGCCTGGGTGTGGGAGCTGATTTCCGGGTACGGACACGAAGTGCTGGTGGCGAACCCGCGGTTGATGGAAGGGTCGAAGCGGCGCAAGCGTAAAAATGACCGGATCGATGCGAATAAGCTGGCCCGGTTGGGACGGATGGATCCACA
>CAZDYZ010000607.1:0-2474 GCA_964509525.1 uncultured Acidobacteriaceae bacterium | reverse complement strand
GCAATCAGGCGGGAACACGTGATCAATTTGGGGCGGGAAACAAATTCATCACTCCCGTGATTGTGAACGGCAAGGTCTTTGTGGGCACTCCTAACGGCGTAGCGGAGTTCGGATTGCTAAAGTAATGCCTTTGGTCACAGAGGCAACGATAGTACCGACGCCGCACAAATCGTTGTCCGATGTTGGTCACCTGGAAGAAAAGAGGGGAATAGTTGTTGGTTGAATCTCAAACGCCACAAATCGCGTGGTTCAGGATCAATCCCCTGGTAAAAAATTCAAGGGCCGCTGGAGAGTGGGACTACAGCGGCTCTTGAATGCGTATCGTTCTCATTAATTAAGCTTTTTATCGGCACTTTGTTACGGTATCTTCAGCAGGTTCCCATGACCTTCGATGAGAACCATCCACATGATTACCTATGATGCAGACAACCCTTTGAAACGGCGCTAGTTACAGTTCAAAAGTACTCCGGTACTGGTTGTGCGCGGGGCAAATTTTCTCTTTCCCTGGCGATTTTGATTGTCTTCTAGGTACGCGGGAAACTATCCCCTGGCACCCTAACTGCTTACCCACCCAATACCGAGAACGGCTCTTTTGTGGTTAACGTTGGGGTGAGGCTGTAGATGAAGTTTCAGGGAGGGTTGACAACCTCAGCTTGCTGTAGCAGAATCCTTTCTGTAGGCGAATAAAAAGCGAAACTGATATCCAAGATCCATCCTGCCTGCTTTCGCCCGCCTGAGGTCTTATGCCGTCTGTCTCCACACTTCGTGCCCGCATTGAATCTTCGCTCGGCGAGCGACTCTCCTCCGCGCAATTGCTGCGCGAGCGCGCTGTACCTCTGACGATTTCGACTGGTGTGGCAGCGCTCGATGCGCTCATTGGAGGTCTGCCGCGAGGAGCGCTCAGCGAGGTTACAGGGCAGGCTTCGTCGGGACGCACCGGATTGATGCTGGCGGCTCTGGCTGGAGCTACGCGCCGGCAGGAGGTATGCGCTTTGGTAGATGCCAGTGACAGTTTTGATCCTGCTTCTGCGGTGGTGGCCAGCGTCGATCTCAAACGGCTGCTGTGGGTGCGTTGCAGTGACATGCCGGGGCGGAAGCTCGGCATGATGCAGGCCACGCTAGGTCGTCTGGAGCAAGTGCTGAGGGTGACCGACCTGCTGTTGCAAAGTGGCGGCTTTGGCATGGTCACAATCGATCTCGGCGATATTCCGCCGGAGAGCACACGGCGGATTCCGCTTACCTCGTGGTTTCGCTTTCGCCGTGCCGTGGAGTCTACTGCGACCGTGCTACTGCTGGTGGAACAGGAACCCTGTGCGAAGACCTGCGCTTCGCTGGTGTTGCGATTGCAACGTGAGGCGGTGTGCGCGCGCGATTCGGTTCCAACTTATCCACGACAAGAGTCAGCACAGACACTCCGCCGTGCGGCTTCGTTCGGGCCAGATCCTTTTCGCGAAATAAAAGGATGGAAAAGCTTGAAGGCTGGAGAAGATCGCCAATCAGCTGTTCCGGAGAATACCGCTGTAAGTCACGCCGCATTGCTACGCGGAATGCAATTGCAGGCAGAGGTGGTGCGCTCCTGGACGCAGTGCAAAACAGCGCAGCTGGCCGGCGTCAGCTTTGAGGTGCTCGCCGCATGGTGAGGGTATGTTCGCCTGTATCCACATTCCCGATTTTCCGGTGGAAGCCATTGTCCGCGCGGAGCCCTTGCTGCGACAGCATGCAGTGGGTGTACTCGAAGGTAAACCTCCTCTGGTGCTAGTGATCGCACTGAACGAAGAGGCGCGTCTGCTGGGAATGGAAGTAGGCATGACCAAGCTGCAGGCAACAGTTTTCGCAGCGCCGGAGGAAAAAGTCGTGCCCGCCGGGAGGAGTATACAAGCACAGCGAACCAGGAAAACGACGCAGAAGGTTGTTTCTTTGCAAGGCAGAATGAGCAGAGCAAAACCGCGACCAGCGGTCTTGCGCCAGCGCTCACCGGGACAGGAGATCTCGGCACATTCCGCGCTGCTTGATATTGCCCATGCCTTCACCCCACGTGTGGAAGATACCACTCGCGATACCTTGCTCCTCGATCTTGCCGGACTGGAGCGGCTTTACGGAACGCCGGCAAACATGGCGCGCGAACTGGGATCACGGGTGAGCGCGGTTGGTCTGGAGGCGAACATCGCGATTGCCGCGGATCCTGATACCGCCATGCATGCCGCACGGGGATTCAGTGGAGTTACGGTGATTCCGGTCGGCCAGGAGGGGCAGCGATTGGGCGTGCTGCCGTTGTCGGTATTGCTGGATGCGTTCGAAATCACCGCAGAGAAAAAGCTGGGGGATCGGGAACGTGAAAAGTGGCGCCATCAGATGTTCGATACGCTGGAATGCTGGGGTGTTCGTGATTTTCATACGCTGGCTCTGTTGCCAGATCATGAGCTGGCGTCGCGACTGGGAGAAGCAGGAGCGCTCCTGCAACGCCTGGCGCGCGG
>CAZDYZ010000606.1:0-6885 GCA_964509525.1 uncultured Acidobacteriaceae bacterium | reverse complement strand
TTGATCACTAATGTGAACGCCGTTTTCAACGCGAATGGCACCCTGCAAGCACCCCAGTTCCAGTTTCCGCAAACGGCTCCCTCAACCCAGACTGTCGTGCTAGGCGGCGGCAGCCTGGAGCAGGCAAATGACCCACACTTTCGCGACCCGCAGTCGGCTCAATGGAACTTGACCCTTGAGCAGCAGCTCACTCCCACTACCGTGTTACGGCTCAGTTATGTGGGCATGTCTTCGTACCGCCTGCCAGTGACCATAGATCTCAATCAAATTCCCGCCAGCACGGCGCCCTACACCGTACCTGCGGGCAGCTTCGTTGACCCAAGAGCTCCTTATCAGAATTGGCTGATGTTGATGTCCTCGGAAAACCTGGGGAACGCGAGCTATCAAGCGGCTGTAGTCGACGTTAATCACAGCCTCTCGCATGGACTGGCATTTCAGGCAAACTACACCTTTGCCAAGAATATCAGTGACGCGCAGGGCAGCGATGCACCGACCGCTTTCGCCAGCGAGGAAGCTTATGCGGTGGAGATTGCGAATCGGTTCGATTTGCGTTCTGACCGCGGGAATGTGGTTGGAACACCGCGTCAGCGTTTCTTGCTCACCGGGACCTACCAACTTCCATTTGGAAGCGGACAACACTGGAACAAGCCGGGGTTCTTCAACTCCGTTCTAGGAGGCTTGCAATTCAGCACGGTCTTTAACGCCCAAACCGGCCAGTGGCTCACGCCCACCATTAGCCCGATCTACGATCAATCAAACACGGACATGGTAGTTCGATCGGGTGGAGGGGCGATCGCTCGTCCCGACTGCGTAGGAAATCCGATCCCTTCCAGCCAGACTATCCAGAACTTTTACAACCTCAACGCCTTCGCCCCGACGCCTGCTGGTGCAGGGCGGTTTGGCAACTGCGGGGTCGGCATCTTGGAAGGTCCCAGGCTCGTCAACGTAAATGCAGCACTGGCTAAGAACATTCCTATCCACGAGCGATATCACTTGCGCTTTGAGGTGTCATTCACCAATATCTTTAATCACGCCAATTTTGCGCCACCGCAGACGAATATAAGCAACCCGGCGACGTTTGGAGTCTTAACGTCGGTCCTCCCTCAGGGCTCCGGCGGAAATCGCACCGGGCAATTGGCTTTGCGGCTCGACTTCTAGGGACACCGAGCGAGTTCGCTTCGACCGGAGCGGCGTAAGAGTGTGACGAAGCTCACGCCGAGGAACTGGTTCATTTGGGTATTTACTTTAGATACGCGCGAACCAGACAGATCAGGCTTCGCTTAGCTCCTCGGGCGATTCCTTTTCGCGTCGGTCTGGATTCATCATGCGCAGCCGGATGTGGTCCTCGAGAGTCCCCGCCGTGAGGCCGTTGACTCCTCTGCGAAGCGCGGCCAGCAACCCGAGGATGTCAGCGCATTCGTCAATGGCCGTCAACGCCCGCTCCACGGCGGTGAGCTGTCCTCGTGTTCCTTTGATGTGAGACAGCAGCTTCTGTTTTTCACGTGAATTCTGGAATCTTGTCTTTCCTTTTTCTTGATCATTATGAACTTTTTATTTGACAGTACCATAGGGGGGTATGATATAAGAAGCGTGGCGGGAAAGTTTAACAGCTTCCGCCAGGATTCACTAAGGACGTATGAAAACCGAGTTAGGACCAGAGCCTCCGAGTAGTATCGGCGGCATTCCGGTGTAGACGAAGCCGTAAGGTGTCCCGATAAGCCGCATCCCGCCTATCGCCTCACCTCCTGCTTCTTCTGCCTGACAACTGAAGAACACGAGGGATCGAGGCCCAGAGCCGTCCGGCACGAGTTCTCAACCCTTCTCTGACCGCAACCAATACTTCGCGGCGCAGTCTGGCGTTGCCTCGAAAGAGGTGTGCCCTGTGTGAATGTTTGTGCCGCCAGCCGGATTCTTTTGGCCCGATTAACAGCTGAGGCGCCAAGGAGTTGAGGACATGCAGGAGAAAGTGATGTCAATTTCGACCGCAGGCTTTGATGCCGAAGTGCCGATGGTGCGCGGCTTGGTGGTGCGCTCCAAGTGGATGCACCGACTGCTGACGTTCCTGATGGTACTCGGCCCGGGCTTGATCGTCATGGTGGCCGACAACGATGCCGGTGCCGTCTCCACTTATGTACAAGCAGGCGCGCAATACGGCACCACGCTCCTGTGGGTTCTCCTGCTGCTTTGGCCTACTACTTACTTCATACAGGAGATGGTGATCCGCTTAGGCATCGCGACTGGCAAGGGCCATGCGGCCATGATTTATCAGCGCTTCGGCAAGTGGTGGGGCGTGTTCTCGCTACTCGATCTGGAATTGGTCAATTTCCTAACCCTGGTAACGGAGTTCGCCGCCATTGCGTTGGCGGTCGAGCATCTTGGCATTTCGCCTTACCTGGGCGTGCCGATCGCTGCTGTGGGGCTGATCATCATGGTGGTCACGGGAAGCTACCTGCGCTGGGAGCGAACGGTCGTGTTGTTATGCGTGCTCGATCTGTCGTGGCTTTGGATCGCGTTAAGGCTGCGGCCCGGCGTGGGTGAACTTGTGCGCAGCACTCTGATTCCGGGAGTTCCTCATGGCGGCTTGACCGGCAATCTGATGTTTCTGGTAATCGCGATCGTTGGAACTACGATCGCGCCCTGGCAACTTTTCTTTCAGCAGAGTTGCATTGCCGACAAGAAGCTGCGCTTCTCCGACATCAACTGGGCGCGGCTGGATACGTTCCTGGGAGCCTGCGTCACCATCAGCGTGGGGGGGTGCATGATGGTAGCCGGAGCCTACGCCTTGAACCACGGAATTCACTTCGAAGACCCCGCCCAGATGGCCAACGCCTTGCGGTCCATCACGGGCGAAGGCATTCGCATGGCCATTCTGCTGCTGATGATCAACGCAGCGGTGCTGGGTACGACTGCGATTTCACTCTCTAGCGCGTGGGCCTACGGTGAAGTGAGGGGATGGCCACACAGCCTGCAGCTGCCCTTCAATCGGGCACAGGGGTTCTACTTCATCTATGTTGCCTGCGTAGCATTGGCCGCCGGGGTTGTGCTCATACCCCGTGCGCCTTTGCAGTTGATTATTCTCGGCGTGCAGGTGCTGGCCGGCATTATGTTGCCCTCGGCCATCATCTTTCTTCAGCTCTTGCTGAACGATAAGGAGTTGCTCGGTGAGCAGTACGTCAACAAGCCATGGAACAACTGGGTGAACTGGATCATCATCATCGTCCTCTTCGTCCTCTCGCTCATTCTGGCGGCGCAAGTCGTTGCCCCGAACCTGTTCCCCTCGACCTAGGGGCAGAAATTTTTTGCGGAGGTGCACGATGAACTTCATGCCTGCAACGATGGATATCAATATGAATGAACTTCCGGAGAACCACTTTGTCGTGGTGCATCCGCTCGATGATGTGCCGGAAGAAAAGGTTGATACCACGAAGCTCGGTCCGATGCCCATGACGATTAGCGTCAAGCTGTCGCTGCTTGCGCTGCGCAGCTATCTCATTGTGATGGTGCTATTGGTGCTGTATCACGTTCTCGATCTGGCCGGAGCGTTCGCTCACCACGGCTGATTCGAAAGGAGCTCATGGATCCGCGAGAACCGTATCGATCCGCCCCTCGCCTCTGAAGCGCGCCTGCCTCCGATGGCGGCATGGGCTCCCCAGTTGTGAGGGCAGCAGTACAAATCAAGGCCTGGAGGTGCAACATGTCGGCCATCACATTGACTTTTCACAACGTCATTGTCTTTCCTCGTACTCGTAGCGTGTGGATACGCACCTTTGCAGAAGACGTTAGTAAGCAGCCGCGCACGCCGGTAGTCAGCCCCAAGTGGACGGTCGAGACTGGTCCGGACGGCACTGGGAAGCTGGTCCAGCATTGGTTCAAGAACAGGGAAACGATGTAGAGGAATTTCGTCATGAACTGGACCTATTTTGCTCTCAATCTGGCAACGGCTTTTGCCCTGGGAGCTCTGATTGGAGCTGAGCGCCAGTGGCGTCAGCGAATGGCGGGATTGCGCACGAATGCGCTGGTGGCAACCGGAGCGGGGATGTTCGTCCTGCTGGCCATGCCAGCGACCGATAACACCATGCGTGTGGCCGCGCAGGTAGTTTCGGGAATCGGCTTTCTTGGCGCTGGCGTGATTATGCGCGAGGGCCTAACGGTTCGCGGTCTCAACACAGCCGCCACCCTGTGGTGCTCGGCCGCTGTCGGCACTCTCAGCGGTTCAGGACAGATAAAGCTGGCTGCGATTGGGACGGCCGGCGTCCTGCTGGCCAACTTTGGATTGCGTCCGCTTGCGCGGCTGATCGACCGGCAACCGACGGAGAGTGCAACGGAAGTGCTTTATCTGCTTCGTCTGGTTTGCCGCAGCGAAGGAGAGAACCACGCCCGTGCGTTGCTGTTGCAAATGACGCAATCACTGCCACTCACACTGCAATCGTTACACAGCGAAGACATTAACGCCACGGGCAGAGTTGAAGTGCGAGCCAACTTCCATAGCAATCGCCGCGAAGACGCCCTGCTGGAGGGCGTCGTCGGCCGCATGAGTTTGGAACCGGAAATCACAGCGGTCAGTTGGGAGGTCTCTAGCCGCGATGAACAGTAATAGCAAATCCGCGCCAACAACCGAGTATCGGTGCACTATCACAGCGGGGCGTGACCGTCGTCACATCGCCAGGCGGCAACGCGTAGCAATATTGAACTTGAAATTCATTTTCAATTAGCTGCGCGTTAGTGCTCGATCACAGAGAGATAAGAATGAAACCCGCAATCTTCAGAGGAATGCACTCGCGCCGCGCGTGTCCGGCGTTCGCCTTCGCGCTGGTGCTCAGCGCGGCCGTCGGCAAAGCTGTCGCGCAGATTCCGGACATCACCCAGCCCGACAAAGCCGATGCTGTTATGGAGCCCAAAGTCGAGACTGTGTTCCCCGAAACGCTGGACCAGGGCAAGCTATACATCGCTGGGCAAATCAATGTCATCTTTCAGACTCATCCTCCGTTTTATGCCAAATATACTGGCACGAACAGTTTGCGGCCCAACTATGAAAAGGCCACGTCTCGGGTGCTGACGCTCTACACTGGCTACCAATTTACTGGCTCGATGGAAGCTCTGGTTGATGTCGAAGAGGCCGGCGGACAGGGCCTGAGCCGGGCGCTTGGCGTCGCTGGATATCCCAATCTCGATGTTGTTCGCAACCCAACGCTCGGCCAGGCGCCGTACATCGCCCGCGCGATGTTCCACGACGTCATCGCTTTGAGCAAGGACAAGGTTGAAGCCGATCCCGGTCCGCTCTCGACCTTTTCTGAACTGCCAGTGCGCCGGCTGGAGTTCCGCGCCGGCAAGTTCGGACTGGTTGATTTCTTTGACGTCAATGGCATAGGCAGCGATAGCCACCTGCAATTCATGAACTGGGCTATCGATCAGAACGGCGCCTATGACTTTGCCGCCGACACCCGCGGCTACACCTGGGGAGCGATTGTGGAGTATCAAGATCGCAAGTGGGGTTTTCGCTTTGGCGAGGCACTCATGCCGTCGGTAGCAAACGGCATGCACCTCGTCTGGAACCTGCGCCGGGCACGCGGCGAAAGCTACGAGTTTGAACTGCATCGCGGAATCCTTCCCAAGAAGGACGGCATGATCCGTCTGCTTGCCTTCACCAACCACGCCAACATGGGCATCTATCGCGTCGCCATCAACCAGTACTTGGACGGGGACGTTTCCAAACCCGACATCACCAACCACCCACTGCAAACGACAATGAAATACGGATTCGGAGTGAACCTTGAGCAGGCCTTGACCCGCAACATCACTGCTTATGGGCGGTTCGGCTGGAACAATGGCAAAACCGAGTCCTATGCTTACACCGAAATCGACCAGACCTTCTCGGGAGGAGTGGCGGTGAACGGGCGTAAGTGGGGACGGAAGCAAGATCGCTTGGGCATCGCTTTCGCGACAAATGCCATCTCGCGTTATCACCAAATGTATCTCGCCCTGCGCGGTGACGGCTTCATCCTGGGTGACGGTGCTCTGAATTACGGCCGCGAGAACATTCTGGAAAGCTACTACACGGTGCATCTGTGGCGCGGGCTCTACGTCGCCCCGGATGTGCAGTACATTGTGAATCCAGCCTATAACCGCGATCGCGGCCCGGTGATTGTGCCTGGATTCCGGCTCCACATCGAGCTGTAAGGATGAAGGATCAGATGCACGGAAGATTCTTGCCCGCTCGCGGTTTCCGGCGGCTGGCCGCTCACTGACCTGGATCCACAACTCGGGGAAATGAAACTCAAGTAGTATGCACAAAACTGAGGTCGCATAGCCGTTTGTCTTGAGATAGGGTGTGCTCTGAACGGAGTCGTGCGGAGTATGGCGGAGTCATCGACCGTAACTCGCCGTTGGTTGGTATTACAACATGTGGCGTGGGAAGGCCCTGGATTGATCGGGGCTGAAGCCAAGGCGCGAGGTCTGCGTACAGATGTCCTACGCCAGGACCTTGGTGCCAGGATCCCGGACCCAGATGAAGTAGAAGGGCTGGTGGTCATGGGCGGTCCTATGGGTGTTTATGAAGCCGACAAGTACCCCTTTCTCGCCGGAGAATGCAGCTTCATCGCAGAGTTGATCGGTAGAAGTCGTCCCGTGCTCGCTGTCTGCCTGGGAGCCCAGTTGCTAGCGAGGGCACTTGGGGCAAGGGTTTTTCCAGGGCACAGGCCGGAAATCGGATTTGGGTTTGTCGAGCTGACAGCGGATGGAAATCGAGATCCGCTGTTCGGGCCAGAGGGACCGCAGTTCCCCGTATTCCACTGGCACGGCGACACTTTCGATCTGCCGGAAGGGGCGACTTTGCTTGCTTCCAGCAGAGATTATCCGTATCAAGCCTTTCGCTTCGGAAAGCACGCC
>CAZDYZ010000605.1:0-4191 GCA_964509525.1 uncultured Acidobacteriaceae bacterium | reverse complement strand
TTGGAGCGTCGCAGCGGGAGATCGCGAGAGTCTCGCAAAAGGATGCGGAGAATTACGGTAAATTCGCGAAATCGCTAGCTCATATAGGAGAAGTGATCGACCTCTTGCTGGCAATGACCCCGCCGGACCTTGATGATCCTGCTTCCGACAATTTGTGGGAGCTGCTGATGGCAGGACGCAAACTTCGTGGCTTGGGTGATAAAGACCTCTATCGACTGTTACGTTGGGGACCGATGGCGGTTGCCGATCTAACGGCCGAATGGTTCGGGACGGAGCTGCTGCGAGGCACGATAGCCGCTCAGGGTATCTTTGGGACTTTCCTCGGACCATGGTCAGCAGGTTCAGCCGCGACTTATCTGTTGCGCACCTCAGGAAATGGCAATCCTGCCGGATCAACATGTGACATTGTGGGAGGTACTGGGGCCCTTACCGCCGCCATGGCAAAGGCGGTTGCTGGCGCTGGAGCCGAGATTCGCACCTCTTGCCAGGTCGTGAGTATCAAGGTTAAGTATGGGGTGGCTACCGGCGTCGTTTTGGCAAGCGGGGACGAGCTAGAAGCTGGCGCAGTTATTTCTAATGCTGACCCAAAACGAACCTTGTTGGGCCTTGTCGAACCACAGCATTTGGACCCGGGCTTTCTGCAGAAGATCCAACATTACCGCATGAACGGCACGGTTGCTAAGATCAATCTGGCGCTCAGCAGACTGCCTAAGTTCAAGGGAGTGAACAGCGATGACAGTCTGTTGTCGGGAAGGATCCAGATTTCTCCCGAGGTTGATTACCTTGAACATGCTTTTGACGCAGCGAAATATGGGGAATTCTCAAAGCAACCCTTTATTGAAGCAACCATCCCCACGCTGTGGGACAGCTCTCTGGCGCCAGCAGGCAAACATGTTATGTCGCTCTACATGCAATATGCGCCCTACCAACTGCGCAAAGCGGATTGGAGCACGCAACGGGAAGCGCTGGGGAATACGGTACTCCGGACGTTGGCCGAATACGCTCCGGATCTTCCCGGGATGGTCGAAGCCGCCGAGGTCATCACTCCTAAGGATCTGGAGGACAGCTACGGCCTGACCGGTGGGCACATCTTCCACGGTGAGCTAGCCCTCGACCAGTTGTTTACCATGCGTCCTCTGCTGAACTGGGCGCAATATCGCACTCCCATCAAGGGTCTGTTTCTATGTGGGTCGGGTACGCATCCCGGCACGGGATTGAACGGGATGTCGGGCTGGAATGCTGCACGCGAGATTATCAAGGAACTACGGAGATAGACGTCTAGCCAACAAACAGGGAACTCGATTGGCATCTCTCATCCCGGCACCGGAGAATCAGCCGTAAGAATCTTGGGCAGGGGAACGCAGGAACTTTACTGGGTGCTGGCAAGCTTTTCTAAGCCAGCCTTCAAGTCCGCGGCCAGTAGGCGATGGAAAAGGTGTTCTCCCGCTTCTCGGCGCACCGAGAGCCGGCCGGCGCCATAGGCTCGCGAGTGCAGCCCACGCTGCACGGATTCGCAGATTCCCACGTCCTCATCGTTGACACGTTCACTGACAGCTATGCTTTGCCGGTTATGCTCGGCGGCGGATTCGCTCACATCTTCGAAATAGAAATCGAAGACCACCGTGCAGCGATCGACCCCATCAGGCAACACAAGGTTGGTGTCCATGTAGCCATGATATAGGTTGATCATAAAGTTGGGGTACTGCCAGAAATACCACGCGCGGTCGCCGACACGGGTGGCAGCAGTCGCGGCATCCACGTCCGACGAAACCATTGGGCTTGACTGCAGGCAGTAGGAATCTTCCGTCTCGATGGTGTACTGCTTGTATTCGAGGACGCTATTTAGTCCCTTATGCAAGTGAGGGACGTGGTAACCGCCGTCAAGGTAATTGTCAACGAAAACCTTCCAGTTGCAGTTGAGGGGGTACGACCGGCGCTCAAAGAAATGCATCGAACCGAGATTCAGGGGCTTAACGCGCATCGCCAGCTTTCCTAGGAAGACGGACAGCGGCGCTGCTTGCGGATCTAGATTGGCAAACACGAACCGCTCCCAGGCGTCCACATGTACAGGGATCAGTCCGTTCCGCGAACGATCGAAACCATGCACTCCGTCGAATTCGGGTGCTCCCTTCAGCGAGCCGTCTAGTCCGTAACTCCACCCGTGGTATGGGCAGCGAAGAGTGTTAGCGGTACCCTCCTCTTTCGTTGCCACCGCTGCTGCATGATGACGACAAACGTTGTAGAAAGCTCGCAACTGATGGTTACCGTCGCGAACGATCACAAGTGGCTCACCCGCGACTTCAGTCGTTATGAATCGGCCAGGCTGCTGTAGCTGGTCTGCACAAGCCACGACCTGCCAAGTGCTTCCGAAAACCGACCGGCGCTCTAACTCGGCGATGTTTTCGTTAATGTACCAAGCTCCGGGAATGGTGTATGCCTGCTCGAGCGGAGCCTGATCGTTGTACGAGGCGACGAGAGCGTGCAGGGAAGAATTCATTGATGAGGGCTCTGGCTGGTTGAAAGGCATTTCGTCATCGGCTAACGTCGAGTAACTTAGACAGTTACGACAGGGCCCAAGTCGTACCCCTCCACGCAGTGATCATGGAACTGGTCTTTCGAGATGATAGCAGGCGGCCGAACAAAAGAGTTGACGTCGGGCGCGCACCGTGTTTCCTTTTCCCAATGCATGCTTCAGCAGGTGTGGTGGAAATCGTGCTGGCCGGCCCGGCCGATGTGGGCGACGTCGCGCCGCTCTTCGATGCATATCGGCAGTTTTACGGCAAGCCCCCCGATGTGGAAGCTGCACGCCGCTTCCTCTTTGCGCGGTTAAGCAAGAGCGAATGTGTGCTTTTCCTGGCGCGGCTTGAGGTGCAGGTTGTCGGCTTCGTGAATCTCTATCCAGCGTTTTCGTCCGTTGGTCTGGCGCGGCAGTGGATTCTGAACGACCTATTTGTCGCGTCTGAAGCGCGCAGACTAGGAGTAGGCCGGTCGCTGATGGAGCGGGCTAGGGATCTTGCAAAAGTGACACAGGCAAATGGTTTGGTTTTGGAGACTGCGGTTGACAACCACGTCGCGCAAAGGCTTTACGAAGGCCTGGGCTGGAAGCGAGACCAGGAGTTCTACCGGTATTTCCTGCCAGTGTGAGCTGCTGGCGTTGGCGGGGGACGGAAGCAGGTTCATGAGAGCTGCATATGCTGACGCAAGGCTGCAAGCCTTGCGTTCCTGCGGGATTCTTGGTCGATTTGCTCAGGGCTAACTCAAATCCCGTGTCATGGGCGGGCCTACAAATCGCAATAGACAGTAATGCTCTATCGGAAAATGAGTAAAACCAGCTTATTCCCAACAATAAGCGAATCGGCTCGGCCGCAGCCCAAACGAGCGCTGGGTCTCGGTGACTTGGTGATGTTCTACGTCGTGGCGACCCTTAGCCTGCGCTGGATCCCGTTGGCCGCCAGCGCTGGGCCCGGCTCCATTGTGGTCTGGTTTCTCGGCCTGGCCACAATTTTCCTTCCATTGGCGCTGTGCGTCATGGAACTCTCCTCACGCTATCCGCAGGAAGGTGGTATGTATGTTTGGAGCAAGCGTGCCTTTGGCGACTTCGCCGGCTTCCTCACGGGTTGGGTCTACTGGACAAGCAACCTTCCGTATTTTCCCGCCGTACTTTATTTCGCGGCCAGCAACGCGCTATACGTCGGTGGGACCAAGTGGCACGCCGCACAGGAAAGCCCGGCTTTTTTCGTCATCTTCTCGATGTTCGGAATCGCCTTGGCACTGGTACTCAACATCGTCGGCCTAAATGTTGGTAAGTGGCTCAGCAATCTGGGCGCGATCGGGACCTGGCTGCCGATCGCGTTGCTTTGCTTGGTGGGTTGCCTGGTCTGGTGGAAATTCGGCTCAGCTACCAGCTTCACAGCAGTGTCGCTAAAGCCCTCGTTTAACATGGAAAATTTCGGAGTGTGGGCAACGCTCCTCTATGCCTTCAGCGGTGCAGAGTCAGCGTCGTTCATGGGAGACGAAATCAAAGACGCGCGACGCACCATTCCTCGCGGGCTAATCGCCTCTGGCTTCATCATTACCGCCGGATACATTCTGGGGACCATCGCAGTGCTGGTGGCGCGGCCAACGGTCAATGGCCTGGAAGGCATCATGCAGGCTATCTCCGGCAGCGTCGAGCGTGTCGGTTGGACGGGA